>JBGOVH010000367.1:0-4031 GCA_041478005.1 Terriglobia bacterium
TCCGACCCCAGAGGGGTCGAACATATCCTCGAATAATAGTCATCACAATAGATATCTCTCATCAAATTCTACTCCGGCTTCTTCCAGCAGGTTTCTGAACTCTTCATGAAATGACACTCCCTTGTGGTGCTCTTCCTGGTTGAGAACACAATGTGGTACAGAATTTGCGTATACGTAGACATGATAGTGGTTTTTTTTTGGGAAATTGTTCAACCCCTTTCGGGGTTGGGAGATTATTGCTGCCTTTCTACGGGTTCCGCTCGGGACGTTGTCACCTCGCTCCACCCATGGCTATTCAGGTTAAATCCCTTCGGGATTTCTGAGGTTCGGACATTTTTTCTGGGCGCAGGCATCTTGCCTGCAGCTCTTTGAATCTGGCGTTTTATTCATCAATCCGTAGAATATTGAACGAATCGCTGGTTTAGAGAGCCCTTTGAAAGTGCCGTCGCCTCGTGGATCTTCGGTGCGCGAATTGTCCAATCCCCAGAAATCCCTTCGGGATTTTTGCGAAGTTGAATTCTTAAAGAAGGTATGCCTCGCATTTCATGTCATGCAAGACGGCTTGTCACCCATCTGAATTTCCGGTAAAGTTTCCACCTCTTCCTTTCGATAACTTCAAAAGAATCATTGCGCAGAGGAGGAAAGATGACCCATTTTCATTATCAGTTAATTCCTTGTGAGAAATGTGAAGGCGACCTATATGGTCCTGTGGGGGTTAAGATTGAGCCAGAGGTTCCGCTGGAACAACAAATTCGTTCGGTTCAATTTGAGATTTGTTCGTCACACCCTCACCACAGGGTGAATGGACACTTGCTCAAGAGGTATAATGATTTCGAATTCCCGCGGTATTGATTTCCTTCCAAGACAAAAGTAGGGGAACCACAAAAGTCATTGAGGGGACGACTAACCGAGCTACTCTTTTCTCCCCGTTCAAGAAAAATACCTCTCGCTTGTTCACCTCTCTCCTGGCGTCTGAAACACAGTCACGTCTAATTGCCGCCCATCCGTCGTTATCGTTACCGCACCATCGCGGTCCGTGCGAAGAACTGGAATGGATTTCTCCTTTAAGCGAGCAATGACCTCGGGATGAGGATGTCCAAAGGGGCTATGCTCGGCCACAGAAATGATCGCCAGAATTGGACTCACCCGATTTAGAAATTCCAGCGATGTTGAGGATCGGCTGCCGTGATGGGCCACTTTCAGAATGTCGGACCTTATGGCGGCATTTCGATCCAAGATCTGGGATTCAATTTTTTTCTCGATGTCACCCGTCAGCAAGAAGCTTCGGTCCGAGTATTTGAGGCGAAATGCAAGGGAATCATTATTTTTTGGCATCGGTCCCGGCTGCGATTCCTTAAAGGGATTTAGAAATTCCAAAAATGCAGAATGAAACACAAGCTTGTCCCCTGCTTCAAAATGCCGGATGCGAATCGATTTTTGAAGGGCGCTTTTGATGAGTTTCAAGTACTCAGGGAGATACGGATTCTCGCCCACCCAAAGCTCCCCGACTTGAAAGTTGTTGAGTACGGCATACAATCCGGACATATGATCGTGATGTGCGTGGGTCAAAACAACTGCGTCAAGCCTTTTTACTCCTAACGACCACAAATAAGGCGAGACCACTTGCTCTCCTACGTCAAAACCCTCCTCTGTAAACTGCTCTCCAAAGCCATGCCCTAAAAGACCACCCCCATCAATCATCAGAGTCGATTGGTCAGGCATGCTGACGAAAATGCTGTCTCCCTGCCGCACATCGAGCACCGTCAGCTGAAGAAGATTCAATGCCAGCCTGGGAGAGAAGGGTTGGACAATGAGGACCACTAACGTGAGGAGAGCGCACCCTAAGGCAAATCCGCGCCAGAGCCTGCCGAGGTTAGGCAGGAGTGTCAGAGACAAAGCCAGGAAATAGGCGATCACGAGCCAAAACGGTGGAGTAGGGAGCCGGTAGTTTCCCCAAGCTGTACCTGAAAAGAATTCCGCCAATCGCAAAAGCAGACTAACCAAAAGGGCGCACAACCCAGCAAGCACGGGGCTCACAGGTGGGAAGAGAAAAGCGAATAGCAGCAATAGGAATCCGATCGGGACAATGAGTCCGACCAACGGCACAACCAAAATATTAAGGAAAAGTGCGATTGCTGAGATTCGGTGGAAGTAAATAATCATCAAGACGATGAAGACCAGTTGAATGGAGAACGAAACAATCAAGATTTCTGTGAGGCTTAGCAGCAACTGAAAAGGCAAGAGAATCGTGCGAGTGCAAAGGGCGGAGGGAATAAGAGTTTCTTTAACCCCTGCTATCTTGATTCGCAACCAGATGCGAAAGTCAGCCAGGCGCGGGAGACAATGAGCGTCCCACCCTTCATCCTCAACTTGCCTGAGAGCCTCTCTCCAGGGCTGAGTCATCAGACGAAGAAGGGGTATCGCAATCAGGGCAATGGCCAATACTGAAATGAAAGAAAGCTGAAACCCGGGGTCAAACAGCCAGAATGGATCAATCCACAACAAGGCAAGGGCAGCCAGGGATAAGGAATTAAGCAAATTGCGATCCCGATCAAATTGGACTGTCAAAAGGAAACCAGTTGCCATAAGAGTGGCCCTGACAATCGAAGATTGCCCTTCGGTAATCGCCGTGAAAAACGCGAGTCCTAGAAGTGTTAGTCCTATGGTCAGGCCTCTCGGAAAGCGGCATGCCTTGAACAATCCTAGGAGGAAGACGGCCATAATGGCTACGTGCTGGCCCGATATGACGAGGATATGATAAATTCCTGTCGCTTGAAAGTTTTCCTCGACTTTCTTGCTCAAGCCCTGTTTGTCTCCAAGCAGCAAAGCCTTAAAGGCGGCCTGAATCTCCGTGGACTGAGAGAAGATACCTTCAATTCTGTTGAACAGAGCTCTTCGGGTTTTGTAAATGAGCCGTGAAAAAAGATTCCCCTGGTCGACCGATAACCTCGTGATCAGCAGTTCATTCTTGACGATTCCTACCAATGCCACATCCTGGCGGTTCAGATAAGCGACATAGTCAAACTGTCCAGGGTCGCCAAAATTCCTGGGCGCACGCAGATTTGTGAGAACTTCAACTCGATCACCAGGATTGATTAATGGTTTTGGCGGAGGGACCTCGTTCTTCTGATAATAGAGAGCTAAGCGAACCTTTCCTTGGGTGAAAAAACTAGAAAAACGATTTTCAATTCTCTCGACATCTAGCTCAATCTGCTCACCAATTCCTCTTGAAATCGACCCTTTCAAACAAACGCCCGTGACCCGGCAGGGTTCATTCAAATCGATCTTTCGGTTGAGAATCAAATTGCTCAAGCAGTATGGAGGTTTGCCGGCCGAATGCAGGTGGGGCCAAAGTACACCGAGTAAAACGAAAGTAGTAAACGAGATTGACAGGGTCAGGATTGCTTTTTTCAGGCAATAGGAGATCCAGGACAGGAATAGACACACACTTGCCGCAGCCATGAGCATCACTAATGAAGTGTGAACCCATGAACTGATCAGGATTCCCAGGGAAAAGGCAATGGCAACAGGGAAAAGGGGGCTCGCCATGAAGATGAATTGAGTTCCATCACGTCCAGTCTGAAGAGCAAAATAATGCCAGCATCTTACGGCTTCATCAAGGTGAGGAAAAGACTTTTCATGGATGAGGGGGCGGGGTATTGCTTCTAACGCATCATGCCCAGGCTTTGGGCCTTTACAAACCGGCAGTTCAAACTAATAATTGAATTGAGTTGGTTGTAATTCTTTAGTTGCGGGGGAAATCCTTGGCAGCCACGACAAACGCGCTGGTTGCGTTTGTCGTGGACAGGAGTACCGGTAGGGGAAAGCCCACGAATGCAGAAAGCGCGTTCATCGTGGCTACCAATGCCCCGCGATTCCCCCAGTAACTAAGAAGCTGTGAAAAAATCCCCTCCTATTTTAGGAGGGGTCGAAGCCCACAAGGGCTTCGGGGGTGGTAAGGGTCGCGTGTAAACCCACGATGGACGCGAATCGCAACGGTCGACCACCCCCTGAAGGCCTAACGGCCTTCA
>JBGOVH010000409.1:0-3819 GCA_041478005.1 Terriglobia bacterium
AAAAGTTGGAACTTCCAATCCAATTCCAGGAGAGGAAATGAAGTGATCACCTCTACCGCAAGGTATAATATCCACATTCATTACATGAACAACTCTAGTCCTATAGGGCAGTGATCCGATCCCATGACTTGCGGGCAAATCCAGGCATTCTTAACTTTGGGAACTAGATCCTCGGTCACAAGAAAATAATCAATCCGCCATCCCATATTCCGCTCACGGGCGCGGGTCATCATGTCCCACCACGTATACTGATTGGGTTGCTGGTTGAAGAGTCGAAAACTGTCAACGTATCCAAGCATCACCAGTTTGTCCATCCATTCACGTTCAATCTTAAGAAAGCCCGAAATGTTTTCGTTTTCCTTTGGTCGCACCAAATCAATTTCCTTATGGGCCGTATTATAGTCGCCGCAGATCACTAGTGATTCTCCCTGCTTGCGCAACTCTTCCCAATGTCCCAGGATGGACTCATAGAAATCCATTTTGAAATCTAGCCGAGTCTGATCTTTTTTCCCGTTGGGAAAGTAAATATTGTAAAGCAGAAACTGAGGATACTCGGTAATGAGCACACGCCCTTCTTCATCAAAACGCGGGATCCCAAAACCGTTGCCAACTGAAACCGGCTTCGGTTTGGTATAGGTGGCGACGCCGCTGTATCCCTTCCGCGTGGCGGAACACCAGAAACTCTCGTATCCGGGTATTGCAATCAGTGATTCCTCCAACTGTTCCTTTTGAGCCTTTGTCTCTTGCAGACAAACAATATCAGCATTCTCCTGCAGGAACCAATCCAGGAATCCTTTCTTCTGAATAGCCCGAATGCCGTTAACATTCCAGCAGAGCAGTTTGAAGGTAGAGGAATCGCTTTTCATAGACGGTCATTATGTCTATCGTTCTTATTCATTTCCACAGTAATTTAAAGGTTCTCCGTATGCAATCCAGCTTGCAGCTCCAACAGCTCAGTGTAGAATAGGTCTTGCTGTTGAGTTTTACGCAATAAAGATTGCCGGGTTTCCACAGAGCAGCAATTATTGGGGAGGTATGAATGAAGCCGCATCAAAAGATGAAGAGTCTTAGGTTTCTTACTTTTGTGTTCACGATAGTCTGGGTCAGTTTCCCCATAGTCCTAGCTTCTGCGACTCAGCAACCTGCACCCGTAAGCTTGCCCAAGGGGATCGAACTTGTTACCTCTGTGGAAGGGATCACAGAATACCATTTGACCAACGGGTTGCGTCTGCTCTTATTCCCAGATCCATCAAAGCCCACCATCACGGTCAACATCACCTATCTGGTCGGCTCGCGGAATGAAAATTACGGCGAGACCGGCATGGCTCATCTCTTGGAACACCTCGTATTCAAGGGGACGCCCAAGCACTCGAACATTCCTCAGGAGTTGACCGAGCATGGCGCACGGCCGAATGGCAGCACCTGGTACGATCGCACCAATTATTTTGAGACCTTCCAGTCGACTGACGCCAATCTGGAGTGGGCATTGGACCTGGAAGCCGATCGAATGATCAACTCTTATATTGCAAAGAAAGACCTGGACAGCGAGATGACGGTCGTTCGCAACGAATTTGAGATGGGCGAAAACTCTCCTCAAGAGATCCTAATGGAGCGAGCCGTTTCGACCGCTTACCTCTGGCACAATTACGGCAAATCGGCGATTGGGGCTCGTTCGGACATCGAGAATGTGTCCATTGACCGGCTCCAGGCTTTTTATCGAACACACTATCAACCCGACAATTCAATCCTGCTGGTTGCAGGAAAATTCGATGAAGCGAAGACTCTTGGCTTGATCCAAGCAAAATTTGGAACCATTCCTCGTCCCGCTCGCATCCTTCAGAAGACTTATACGCTGGAACCCGTGCAAGATGGCGAACGCGCCGTGACATTGCGTCGCATCGGGGATGTTCAACTAGTGGGAGCTGTCTATCATATTCCAGCAGGCTCTCATCCAGACTTCGCGCCCATTGATATCCTTTCGCAAATTCTGGCAGATACTCCTTCAGGCCGTCTCTACAAGGCGCTGGTCGAAACCAAGAAGGCAAGCAAGGTTTCCAACTACAATTTCCAGTTACGTGAGCCCGGAGTGATGCTATTTATGGCCGAAGTGCGACAGGAAGCTTCTCTGGATGCGGCACGGGACGCCCTGTTGCAGACCACGGAAGGATTCGCGGCAACACTGCCAACCAAGGAAGAAGTCGAGCGCGCGCGCACCCAATTGCTCAAGCAAATTGAACTGACACTCAATACTTCAGATCGCATCGGACTGCAACTCAGCGAATGGATGGGCATGGGGGACTGGCGGCTGTTCTTCCTTTATCGTGATCGCATTAAACAGTTGACCCCTGCCGACGTGCAGCGTGTGGCCGCCACTTACCTGAAACCCTCCAACCGAACGATAGGTTTGTTTATCCCGACACCCAAGCCGGATCGCTCCGAGATCCCAGCCGTGCCCGATGTAGCTGCGATGCTGAAAGATTACAAAGGAGACGCCAGTGTCTCCAGCGGTGAATCGTTTGATCCGTCTCCAGCCAATATCGATGCTCGCACGATTCGGGCCCGTGCAGGCGACGGGCTGAAATTGGCCTTGTTGCCGAAGAAGACCCGCGGAAGCACTGTCGTTGCTAACCTGACCCTGCGTTTCGGGGACGAAAAGAGTTTGATGAATCTCAACACAACGGCACGAACTACAGCACGATTGCTGATGCGTGGTACTTCCAAGCACACGCGCCAGCAGATTGAAGATGCCTTTGACCAACTGAAAGCACGCGTTAGTGTTACCGGAACCGCGACCTCGGCTAATGTCTCCATCGAAACGGTTCGTGAGAAACTTCCGGCGGCGTTCCAGCTTTGCGCGGAAATTTTGCGCGATCCCTCATTCCCGGCTAATGAGTTCGAACAGTTGCAACAGGAGACCCTGGCTCAGATTGAACAACAACGCAGTGACCCCCAATCCATGGCTCTGACCACCTTTCAACGTCACCTCAATCCTTATCCTAAGGGTGATGTTCGTTATGTCCAGACTCCCGACGAAGATGTTGCCGAAATTAAGGCCACAACACTTGAAGCAGTAAAGAAGTTTTACACCGATTTCTATGGCGCCTCTAAAGGTGAACTGGCGGTGGTGGGCGACTTCGACGACAAAGAAATAGCCCGCCTGGCCAGCGAGCTTTTCGGGAATTGGAAAAATCCTCACTCGTTCACGCGTGTGACCAACCTCTACAAGGATGTGCCTGCGTTAAATCAATCGCTCGAAGCGCCAGACAAAGCCAACGCTTTCTTCACGGCAGGGATGAATCTCAATCTGCGAGACGACGACCCTGATTATCCGGCTCTTATCCTGGGGAACTATATGCTAGGTGGGGGATTCCTGAATTCGAGGCTGGCCGTGCGCATTCGTCAGAAAGATGGCCTCAGTTATGATGTTAGATCACGCTTCAATGCCAGCCCACTGGACAAGTCGGGATCGTTTCTTTCCTATGCCATCTGTGCTCCCCAGAATGCTGCCAAGGTTGAGACCGCTTTTAGAGAAGAAGTGGAGCGGGCGCTCAAAGACGGCTTTACGGCTGAGGAGATCACTGTTGCCAAGTCTGGTTACTTGCAGTCCTTGCAGGTCAGCCGAGCTCAAGATGCAGAGCTTTCCCGCAAGCTGGCAACGTTCCTTTTTGTAGAGCGAACCTTAGCGTGGGAAAGTGACTTTGAAAAAAAGGTTGCCTCCTTAACTCCCAACCAGATCACGGCTGCCATACGCCGCCACATCGACCCTTCTAAGATGACTATTATCAAGGCGGGCGACTTCGCCAAGGTTGTGACCGAGGG
>JBGOVH010000110.1:0-7365 GCA_041478005.1 Terriglobia bacterium
AGATGCAGCTGAAAGGCCCAGAAGATATTTGGAAAAATTACGGCGAGTAAGCTTCATGCTTTTAGTCCTCCTTGGGGAGAGTGCATTTCTCGGCTTGTGATCAACGCATCATCTAAAGACGTAATGTCTCAGAAGCTGTGAAAAAATTGAAAGTTGGCTTCTCCCGATAACAAGCGTGCGCGGAGCGCCCGCCCCACCCAGGTGGAACGAGCGCTCCGCGCGCGTTTTCTGCTGTGGACCGGAAACCGGGTTGGGTCAGCGTTGCCCCGATTCAATTTTTCACACCTTCTCAGTTAGGAGGGGAAATCTTTGGTAGCCACGACAAACGCGCTGGTTGCGTTTGTCGTGGACAGGAGTGCCGGCGAGGGAAAGCCCACGATAGCCGCAGAAAGCGCGTCAATCGTGGCTACCCATGCAATTCGATTCTCCCCAGTAACTGAGGCATTTCCTAAAGACTTCCTTTCTTCACCTCACTCGCTATATAGCGAGCTGTACGCACTGCCAAAGCCATGATGGTATGGGTCGGGTTTTTTTCAGGGAAAGTCGTAAAGCAGCTGCCATCGACAACAAACAGATTTTTGACATCATGCGCCTGACAATTGGAATTCAACACCGATGTTCGGGGATCTTTTCCCATCCGGGCTGTGCCAGTTTCATGGCTGGCAAAGCCGGTTAGATTTGCGGTGGTGCTGAATAAAAGACGGCTTCTTGCGGCGTGCAGAATTTCCAGCGCCTTTTCTCCCATCTCTTTCCACAAGAGTCGATCGTTTTCACCAAAACGAAAATGAACAACTGGAATTGGAATGCCATGCGCATCCAATCGATTTGGGTTAACGGTCACTCGGTTTTCGGGTCTAGCCAGTACCTTGCCGTATCCGTCCAGAGAGATGATGCCTGGCTGTAGCCACCTCACTTGCTTTTTGTAATCCTTTCCAAATCCGCTCAAATGTTTGGCATGATGCGGGTACATGAAAGTATAAAGTTGCGGCTGATAATGGTATCCGCCCGCATAACCCCGCCTCTTACGGTCCTGATTAAAGCGTGGAATGTAGGAATGGTCGTAGGCGCCGTCGTTATTGACCGGCTTTGTACCTGCCAATTCCTCCAAGTAGCCGAAGGCAGAGGAATTGACGTGTCCGGTGAGAAAACGGCCCACCGTATCGCTGGAGTTAGCCAAACCGTTTGGGTGCTGTGGAGACTTGGAATTGAGCAGCAGCCGGGCGGATTCAATAGTTCCACAGCAAACGGCAAAGACGCGAGCGCGGATTTCTTCTTCCTTGCGTGAAATCGTGTCAATCACGGAGACGGCGCGAACTTTTCCTTCCTGATTCACTACAACTTCCCTTGCCAACTTATTGGATATCAATTTGAAATTGCCTGTTCGTTCGGCCTTGGGAAGCATGGAATTGGGAACCGTGAAGATTGCGCCGACGTCACAACCATCCATGCAATGTCCACAATAATGGCAGGGTGGACGACCATCGAACGGCTCCGTCAGCAATGCCCGGCGCGACGGAATCATCGGGATTCCCAGGCGAGCGCAGGCGCGTTTCACTATTGTTTCTGAACATCGAAGTTTCAAAGGCCGCATGAATTCCCCATCCGGTATGACTTCCAGATTCTCACGAGTTCCACTCACGCCAATCATTTTTTCCACGTAAGAATAATGAGGGGCCAACTCCTCATAGCTGATGGGCCAATCTTCCTCCACACCTTCGATGCTTCTTTCACGAAAATCACGCGCGGCAAATCTCAGGCAGGTTCCATTCCAGTGGATACTGCGGCCACCCACAGCCCGGATGCGATCGACAAAAATGTCATCGCAGTCCTGATAGCGGATAGCCTCAGTGATTGCTTTGGGGTACGCCGCCCTTGGCAGGAGGCCTTCTTTCAAGCCGCGATCAGGCAATTCATACGGCCAGGCATGCGGATGGAAATCTCTGGGAGTCATCATACGACCGGCTTCCACCAGGACCACCTTCGCGCCTGCTTCCGCGAGCTCTTTGGAGAGTACTCCCCCAGCGGGACCGGAACCAATCACGCAAACGTCAAACATGCCAATCTCCAGAATCTTGCAGGTACCCCAACTCTCTGCGCTGCCGAATCGTATTGGAGCTTCTTCGGAGTTGTCAAGGATTGATCCCTCATTCATTATTTCTGACTCAGAAATTAAAGCCCACGGCTCGCACAAAACGCTCACCGTGGCTACGAGTTTGTAGACTGAGACAGACTGGTAGGGCTCTACCTCGACGCATTGAACCAGAGTGTAACGTCTCCTGCTGTTCATGGCATGAAACAACACATTCACCCGCCTCTGCCTTGACAATTCATCTTGCTTAATGTTATCCAGACATGCAATCGATGTATCGAGACTCGCTAATGCTTAAACCATATGAACCTTGATAAAACCACTTTTGACGTTTGCGTTGTGGGTTCCGGAGCAGCTGGAGGGACGCTTTCAACTAGATTAGCTCGTGCAGGGCTCAATGTCATTGTCGTGGAAGGTGGACCGAAAATTGACACCAGGACTGCATTCAACACTCATGCCATGCCTTATGACTTTCGCAACCGAAAGGTGCCGATCATGGCGCCTGGTGTCGAAGGCTTTGAAGACCCGCGAACTCGTGGAGTTGGCGGAAAGACGCTGCTCTGGAACGCGGTGGCGTGGCGGCTGGGCCATCGCGATTTCAAAGGCTATTCCCTTGAAGGATCTGGTGTCGATTGGCCGATCGACTATTCTGACGTTGCTCCCTATTACGACCAGATCGAGAGCGAAGTGGGTGTTTGCGGCAATGCCGATCATCTCGAGGACCTGCCAGATGGCATCTTTTTGCCACCCATGCCGATGCGCTGCTCTGACAAAATCATTCAGCGCGGGGCTGCCCGGTTGGGGATTAAGACCATTCACGTCCGGAAAGCCACGTTGACTCGGGCTCGTGCCGATCGCCCGGCGTGTCATTATTGTGGGAACTGTATGGCTGGGTGTGATGTAGTCGCTAAGTACAACTCGGCCGATGTGCAGATGATTCCTACGCTGTCTTCCGGCAAGCTCACGATTCTTCATGACACCGTGGTTGCAGAAGTGACCTTGGCGGCAGAGAACAGAGTCAATGGAGTCCGCACCCTCAACCGAAAGAACCTGGCTGAAGGGAGAATCAAAGCCAAGGCAGTAGTGGTATGTTGTGCCTGCGTCCAGAGTGTAGCTTTATTGCTTATGTCGAAATCCCAACATTATCCAGCCGGACTTGCCAATTCCAGCAGTCAGTTGGGGAGAAATTATATTCCTCACTTCACCGGGCATCTGATGGGGTTTGTAAAAGAATTAGTCGGGACCAAGGCTGTTAACGAAGAGGGAGCCTTGGATCATGCTTATATCCCTTCCTATATGCACCAGCGGAAGCGCAATTATGCCAGGAGTTTTGGAGTTCAATTCAACTACCACAACCGGCGCGAAGTGCCCTGGGCTTCGATGCTCGGTGGCTTCGGGAGCGAGTTTAAGAAGAGTGTTAAGAATCGCTACCCTGCATTCCTGGACTTTTCTCCCTACGGAGAAATGCTTCCTAGCAGTGGAAGCACCATCGATCTTGATCCATATCAAAGAGACCGATTTGGTCTTCCAATGGCGAGAGTCCAAATTCGCTATGGAGAAAATGAACGAACGCTGTTTGCAGCCATGCGTCGCGAGTCGCGTAGCATCCTGGAGGCCAGCAACGTGGAGATCATCTACGATCAACCCGAACCCGAAACCAACCATGAGTTGGGCGGTTGTCGAATGGGCGCTGACCCGAGGAATTCTGTAGTCAATGGCTTTTGCCAGGCGCACGATGTCCCCAATCTTTTTGTGGTGGATGGAAGTGTATTTCCATCCGCTTCGGAAAAGAATCCAACCCACACGATCATGGCGCTAGCGGCTCGAACCGCAGATCACATGACGGAACGATTCCGCAAAGGGGAGATCTAACTTATTGTCGATTGCGGATTGCCGATTGCCGATTGCTGATTGTCACGCTCAGGTTTCGGTGCAGGGTGTGATTTTTGCAGCATCATAGTTAAATGTTTCAGGGCATCAACACAAAGCAACGCGCCTGTGTTGTTGGCTGACCTTCTTAAACTTCTTGATCCAGAGATAACTGTCTATGAAATTACTTCGAATTCTTAAGCGCTTGCAATCGACAATCGTCAATCGACAATCGTTAATCGTCTTGTTGCTTGCAATCGTGATGTTCCCTGCCCTCCTTCCCTACTTGAGCCAGGTTCATAAACAGCCCCATTGGCCGATGTTTCGTCGTCATCTGCTGGATAGTGGAGCCAATGAATCGGCGGCTGTGGCCGATGTCAACAAAGATGGACGTCTGGACATTATTTGCGGAGAGAACTGGTTTGAAGCCCCAGAATGGAAAAAGCATCGACTGCGAGAAATTCCTTTTTTTGAGGGCTACATCGATGATTTGAGCAACTTCTCGATGGATGTCAACGATGATGGTTATCCGGACGTGATCGCCAGCTCCTGGTTTAGCGAGAAAATCAGCTGGTATGAGAACCCTCGCCGGCATGATGGCGAACGTGCGAATGTGCTCTGGAAAGAACACGCTGTTGAGAAGGGATTCAACTACGAATTGTTCCTGCTGGCAGACATCGATGGTGATGGCAAGGCTTTGGAGATACTCCCCAATTACATGAGCACAGATGAAGTCGGCTGGCTGGAGCGGGCCGAGCCTCACTCCAAGGGAGAGTGGGTTCGGCATGTGGTAGGGAAGCTCCCTGGTGGAAAGGGTCTCCATGGCATCGGCGCCGGAGATCTGAACGGGGACGGGCGGCCCGACATCCTCACTCCCGGAGGCTGGTTTGAGGCGCCTTCAAATCCACGCGATTCTTCCTGGAAATTTCATGCCGAATTCCACTTGACATCGACAAGCCCCATATTTGTCTTGGATGTCAACGGTGATGGAAAGAGAGACCTGGTCTATGGCTCAGGCCATGACTATGGCCTGTTCTGGTTAGAAAACAAAGGCAACCAACAATGGCAGGAACACGTCATTGATGATAGTTGGTCTCAGGCCCATGCCGTGGCCTTAGTTGACATGGACCGCGATGGGAAACTCGACATTGTCACAGGCAAGCGGTATCTGGCACATGATAGCGATCCGGGAGCTTTTGAGCCTTTGGGTCTTTACTGGTACCGCCTTGGAGAGAAGGGTGATTTCACCAAACATGTCATCGATTATGGGGGTAGCGCTGGCACCGGAATTCAGACTCCTATCCAGGACATCGATGGTGACGGCGATCTGGATCTAGTCGCCCCAGGCAAGTCCGGTCTCTTCCTTTTCGAACAAGTGGAGTTCCCGAGACAGTCCGGCCATTAGGCTCTTGTGAAGGAATTCGTGGGTCAGCGTGGAGTGTCGTCCCTATTAGATCGTCCCCCCTTTTCCAAGGGGGGACTTGAGGGGGGTAAGCGCCGTCGAATCAGCTCTTCGAACGGTCACCCGGTGCCCCCCCTGTAGTCGACTCGTTCCAGGCGCTGCTCAATTTTTTCACAGCTCCCCTGATCTCAGGGATGAGCGACCCCGTCCCCTCGCCCGCCCCTCGCCCCCATTGCCATTGAGGGAGAGGCTGACCGAAGGCCGGGTGAGGGAGAGTACAAGGAATTCTGCAGACTACGTCACTAGTTCTCTCTTCTATGTTTCAATTGCGAGCCCGTATCACCAATTTATTTCTAGCCAGTACGGATGCGCTGGTGACCCTTGGCTCCTTTCTCGTGGCTTACTTTCTAGCTGGGAACCCTGTGGGAATGAAAGGGGATGTTTCTCCTCAGCTTCTTTATGTTTTGGTTCCCCTCTGGAGCTGCATCTTTGTCTATTTCGGCTTATATCATTCCCGCCGAACCGATTCTTATTTTTCTGACACATGGATTCTGTTCAAAGGAATCTGCCTGGGCACAGGCCTTCTTTCAGCGATCAAGCTGCTTTACGAACCTCTTCCTTTGAGCGGTCAATTCCTTTTCGTTTTTCTCAGCCTGAACTTTCTATGCCTGGCTGTTTTTAGATTCTGCATGAGGCTGCTTCTCAGAAGTCTGGGGCGCCGCGGCATGAATACCAAGAAATTGATCGTTGTGGGTGCAGGTCAGATCGTGGATCGAATTATTGAAAAACATGCTTATCCCACCGATCGAATGGATTATGTTCTTTTGAAGAGAGCTTTCGACTTGATCGTCGCTTCGTGTATCTTGCTTTTCCTATTCCCGCTACTGCTTTTGATTGCATTCGGTGTGAAACTGACCTCGCGAGGTCCGGTCATCTTCAAGCAAGAACGCGTCGGGCTGAATGGCAGGAAATTTTGGATGTACAAGTTTAGAACCATGCGCCTATCCAGTCCTGAAATGAGCAATACTCGTTGGACCCTGCCTGACGACGAACGCATCACAGCCGTCGGCAAGCTCTTACGCCGTTCTAGTCTCGACGAGTTACCTCAGCTCCTGAATGTTCTCAAAGGGGACATGAGTATGGTGGGGCCTCGCCCCGAGAGACCCCATTTTGTGGAGACCTTTAGCAAAGAAGTCCCTCATTATATGCAACGGCATTACCTGAAATGCGGCATTACAGGCTGGGCGCAGGTGAACGGATGGAGAGGAGATACTTCGATTCGCAGACGCATCGAATTTGATCTGTACTACCTGCAACACTGGGCTTTCTGGTTTGACATCAAGATTTTGTTAATTACCTGCCTGCGAGGGTTGTATCAACGAAATGCGTACTGAACCCCAACAAAACAATTCACCGCAGAGGTCGCGGAGTGAGCGGAAAGCAAAAAAGAGAATTTGAGAAAACTTATTTGCTATCTTGCCCCAGCCGAGACCGCTTTTTGAGGAGAGTCTGCCCTTCAACCTGGGTTGCTGGGATTGTTCTTTGCTTCGGCGGACTCTGCGATCTCTGCGGTGGTATTTGCTTTGTTTTTTGCCAAGTTCGCCAAATTAATCGCCAGGCACAACAGAACACAAAATATCAATGCATTGGCGGGAATATGCAGATTGAAATCAACGAAACTATGAAAAACGAGCGCCAGCACACCGGCAAGACAGCTATATCCCAGAGTCGCGCCAAGTCCATTCAAATTGCGGTTGAGATTTGACAGAAGAAATCGCAAAGTAGCCACAAGGGCCCAAAGTGCAAGACAGAGCCCAAGCATCCCGCATTCTACTAGTAATTGTAGGTAGTCATTGTGGGCAAAATTCCAAGTCGCCTGTCGCGGGACTCCGTTCACAACCAAAAAATCAATCTTGGAACGGTAATTTGGAAAAATATACCTGAACGTTCCCAGCCCAGTCCCCCACAAAGGGAAATCTCTCACCATCTTTAGACTGTCCTTCCA
>JBGOVH010000492.1:0-3237 GCA_041478005.1 Terriglobia bacterium
CCAAATGGGAACTTCATAGGTTTGTCCCGTGCGATTGTCTATCAAGGTCAGGGTTTCTTTCGCCATACGCGCTCTCTCCTCATTGGGTGCAACTTATCTTCTTCAAGATTACAGGCCTAAGCCTACCCGATGGATGGTTAAGGATCAACAAAACACACAAACCGGTTGGCCTTCGAAGCTACGACAGACAATCGCTGGCCGTCTAACGGTTAGGTTCATGTCTCTTTCTGTTTGAATCTGTCTGGAGCGAATGTCTCAAGAAGCTTGGGAACGGTTTCCGTCAGGATGAGCTCAGACATGAGTCTAGCCGTTATAGGGGCTAGGAGAAGTCCGTTGCGGAAGTGGCCGGTAGCAAAATACAGGCCTTCGATTTCTGTCAATCCAAGCACCGGTGCGCCATCCTCACAATAAGGCCGCAGGCCGGACCAGCAGGAGAGGAAGGTTGAAGAATGAATCTTGGGGCAAACCGCCAGGGCAGCAGATGTGAGCTGCCGCACTCCTTGGAGCGTTACCTGTTTATCGTACCCTACCCATTCCATCGTGCTCCCTAGAAGGATTCTTCCATCTCTGCGCGGCACCAAATAACATCCTTCCGAGTAGACAATGTGTTTCAATGCCGGTGTATCCGTCTTGACGGCTACCATCTGGCCACGAACGGGTTGAATGGGAATCTTGTAGGGGAGTCCGGTCTCAATGGTGCTCGACCAACTCCCTGCCGCATTCACTACTTTCGCTGCCTGCCAATCTCCAAGGCTGGTTTGAACTCCAGTAGTCCGAGAACCTTCCCTCTTGATGGAAAGGACCTGGCAATCACAAAGCAGTCGAACACCCAGCTGGAGGCAGGAAATTCGAAGCGCTTCGATCAGCTGAATGTTATCCACAGTGATTTCGCGCGGGAAATACAAAGCAGAAAGGGATTCAGGGCTAAGATTATTTTCGAGCTCCAGTGCTTCCTGTCTTGAGCACTGCTGAACGGTCAGCCCCAGGCCGGATTGCCAATGTTGTTTCTCCTGGATCTTTTGTTGACCCTCTGGAGTCAAAGCTACGTAAAGCAAACCGCAGGGATTCAATTCCACCACGATTCCAGCACGGGAAGAGACACCTTTTACGAAATCAGGATAGATTTTCTTGCTGGCCAGAAAGAGCTGCGTGAGCGGACCTGTTTCAGTCATCTCGGCCTGGGGTGAAAGAATCCCAGCCCCCGCAGAGGAAGCCTCTTGACCGATCTGGCCTCTCTCTAGAATTGTGACGCTCACTTTCTTCAACGCCAATTCATATGCAAGAGAGAGACCAATAACGCCACCACCGACGATCACAACATCTGACAATCTATTTGCCATGAACCTGTGTTCTTGCTACCTGCAGATCAATACGATACAAAACGTGAAACGTGATGCGTGAAAGCCTTGAAACCACTTATCGTTCGTTACCCATCACGAATCACGTTTCACTTCTCACGTTTCACGCATCAATTAATACGTGTACTAAAAATAAGCTGAAAACGACTTGTTACTTGTCGCTGATGCTGTGTACCTCCACATCTGGGCGTGAGAACACCGAGGGATCTAAGTCAACCCCCAACCCTGGAGAATCCGGCGCTTTGAGCCAGCCATCTTCGGACGGCCCGGTTGAGGTCACAATGCCTTGATATTCTTTCAAGTAGTGCCGTCGGACGCTTTCCAGGATGAAAAGGTTGGTGACATTCATGGCTAGATGCATGGATGCAAAATGAAGAATCGGTCCGCCGCAATTGTGAGGTGCAATTGGCAAATAATGTGTCTCCGCCATTGTCGCAATTTTCTTAGCTTCAGAAATGCCTCCACACCAACAGATATCGGGCATCACAAATCTTGCGATGCCTTGTTCAATGACTTCTCTAAACTGGTATCGGGTGAGAAGCCGTTCACTCAAGCAAAGAGGGATGGAAGTTTCCTGTGAGAGATGGCGATAGGCGGCCATATTATCCTGAGGCAGCATTTCCTCGAGCCAGAGAATATTATAGGGTTCCAGAGCATGGGCGATCTTGATGGCGGACGGCAAATTCCAGTACCCATGAAACTCCATCGCAATCTCCATGGAATCACCTGCGGCTTCACGAATCTTTTGAACCGGCCGAAGACAACGTTGAACTTCGGCATTGGTAATATATTCACCCCGGTTCCTCAAAGCCACCGTGTCGAACGGCCAAATCTTCATGGCCTGAATTCCCATTCCGAGTAGGTCACTCGCCAATTTATCCGCATCCTCATTGAAATCGTAAACGTGGTCATAGCAAGTGTTGTAAGTGCGAATACGATCACGCGATTTCCCGCCCAGGAGCTGATAGATGGGTTGCCCCGTGATTTTTCCCAGCAAGTCCCACAAGGCAATATCTACAGCGCTGATGGCGCGGATTTCAGATCCGGCCCATCCATGGTAGCCCACCGTCACCAGCATGTCGGCCCAAAGCCGATCAATCTGGCGAGGATCGCGTCCCAAAAGAATCTTGGCTAGAGAATGCATCACTACCGCCTGAGCAGCTTCGGCGGCTGGATAGGTTTCCCCCAGACCGACCAGTCCTTCATCGGTGTGGATCCGCAGCCAAAGCCAGCTTACAGCGCCTGCATGCACCGTAATCGCGCGCTTCAAATGAATAGTTTCAATCTTATTAATTTTCATAAGCTACTTTTTGACACTGGGAATCAACATGCAAGCCAGCGGTGAGTCCTAACTCTTTGACGAGGCAAATCAGGAAGGATGCAATGTAATGATTAACGAGACACAAACAAAGGGCACACAGCGGGGCAAATTAAGGATTGATGTTGGAAAAATACTCAATGGATCTCCTGGCCTTAGGGTGAAGATGCGTAAATTCTAGCCCCATTCCCACTCGGCTCAAACTGTGGCGCACAATACCAATGGCTCGGAAAAATTCACCCTCAATGCGAATTCGCATTTTTACCTGTTCATCCCTCGAATAGGGTTTCGAGGTTTGGATAAAGACCCCACCCAAGCTAATGTCGGTCCAATGGGCCAAAACATCTTTTTGGTTTTGCTCAAAGTAAACCTCATTAACTAAATCAACTCTTTCGTATCTTCTTTTACTCTGTTGCATAATTCAACCACCGAAAGCTACATTACTGGTAGCCACGCTGAGCGCTTTCTGCGAGGCGTGGGCATTCTGTTCTACCGCGAAAAACCACGGATCGCTGCGCTCACCGTGACTACCAAAACTGCCATCGAAACTTAATATGATAC
>JBGOVH010000179.1:0-5754 GCA_041478005.1 Terriglobia bacterium
AGCCAACCGTCCGTTGCCTTCAGGACGACTTACACCCGAGGAGGTTTTTCGCTTTGGCGTTATTTTGTCCCTCGCTGGCGCTGTCTACCTGGCTTTTCTTGTCAACATACTGACCAGCCTGATTGGTTTGGCCACGTTGTTTAGCTATCTCTTGGTTTACACGCCACTGAAGAGAAAGACCACGCTCTGCACATTCATTGGGGCCTTTCCAGGAGCCGCCCCTGTCTTGATGGGTTGGACCGCAGTGCGCAACCATCTTGGAATCGAGGCGTGGGCACTTTACGCAATTTTGTTTATCTGGCAATTCCCTCATTTCCTGTCCATTGCTTGGATGTATCGAGAAGACTACTCAAGAGCCGGGATGTTGATGCTTCCAGTCGATGACCCCAACGGGGATGCTGCCTTCAGACAGATCTTGGGATACTCGCTGTCACTCATCCCTGTGAGTCTGTTGCCGGTCTTTCTGGGAATGACAGGAAATATCTATTTGCTATCCGCTCTAGTCTTTGGATTGGGATTCCTTTACTTTGCCTATCAGGCTTCGCTTAATAGATCCAATCGTCAGGCAAAGGTTTTGCTGCATGCAACTGTGATTTATCTCCCAATTATCTATTTGGTGATGGCGCTGAACAAGGTTGGAATGTAATTGTTTGTAAGGACTCGACGCTTAGTTTCATACGGGGAGGCAAGGCATGGCACAAGCTCTTGCAATATTAATCTGGCTGATCACTTTGGCATCAGTGGTGTTGTTTTCCGGAAAAATGGGTTGGTTTCCGGAGCAGATCTCGGAATATGGCGCCGCCATCGATGCGCAATTTATGCGGACTTTGATCGTAGCGGGAATTGCGTTTGTTTCAGCTCAAGTTGTGTTGGGGGTTTACATCTGGCGTTATCGTGATCAGGGAAAGGGAAAAGTGACCTATACCCATGGCAACACCAAGCTGGAGATCCTCTTGATCTTGATCGTGACTGTGGTGTTTGTTACGCTAGCGGCCTTGGGGCAACAGGTCTGGGCGCAACTCCATTTGAAGGAGGGGCCCGCCGATGCCATGCAGATTGAAGTGACGGCTCAACAGTTTGCCTGGAACATTCGCTACCCGGGAGCTGATGGCAAGTTTGGCCGCACCGAGCCAAAGCTCATTAACGACCAGGAAAATCCAGTGGGCCTAGATCCCAAAGATGCGGCCTCTAAAGATGACGTTGTCAGCCTCAATCGCATGGCCATTCCGGTGAATCGCCCTATCCAGCTCACACTACGCTCCAAGGATGTAACCCATAGCTTCTTTGCTCCTGCATTGCGGTTCAAGCAGGACACCGTGCCGGGCCTGGCCATTCCTATTCACTTTACTGCCACTAAAACGGGTGAGTATGAAATTGCCTGCGCCGAGTTGTGTGGTCTGGGACATTACAAAATGAAAGGCTATTTGATGGTGATGTCAGATGAAGAGTTCAATGCCTGGCTCAAGGACCGTGCCACCAATTGAGCAAGGGATAATGAAATGTTGGAATTCCGGATTCTGTATTCTGAAAATAAAGGAATCGCAATATCAGATCTGACGTGAGGAAGACGCACCGAGTCCCACCGCCGGACGGGAGGGGCTCAGCGGGTGCCAAACAGATCATCAACTTTTTTTTAACAAGGGGGATGTATGGCAAGGATAGACGAAATAGCTCCGAACGTGTTCCGTATCTCGGTTCTCGCCCCTCAATTTAATCTCCAGTTTAATCACTTCCTGATCCGGGACGAGGAGCCGCTACTGTTTCACGCAGGCTATAAGGCCATGTTTCCCGAACTACGAGAAGCCGTCACGCAGCTCCTGGAGCCCAAAAACATTCGATGGATCAGCTTCAGTCATTTTGAGTCAGATGAATGTGGGGCGTTGAATCATTGGCTTGAGATTGCTCCAAGAGCCGAAGCCGCTTGTAGCGTCGTGGGAGCAATGGTGAGTGTGAATGACTTTGCCATCCGCCCGTCACGTGGCCTGGCTCAGGGTGAAGTGCTGGAGACCGGGGAATATCGTTTCCGTTTTTGCTCGACAGCCCATTTGCCTCATGGATGGGATGCCGGTGTGATCTTTGAGGAAACGCAGCGGACGCTTTTCTGTTCTGACTTGTTCTTCCATACCGGGGACGTTGAGCCGTTGACAGAAGCAGACATTGTGGGGAGGGCGCGTGCGTCGCTGATAGAGATGGAGAACGGACCGTTAGCCGGCTCCCTACCGTACACCCCACTCACGGAGAGTATTTTGAATAGTCTAGCTACTCTAAAGCCGCATACCTTGGCAACGATGCATGGATCGAGTTTTACAGGTGATGGGGAGAGGGCATTTCGGGATATGGCCGTGGTGCTCAGGGAACTTTTCAGTGGAGCGACCGGGGCTGCGAATGAAAGATCTCAATTGAAGAGAAAGGGGTAAGCGATATGTCCGAGCACGCTCATGCCGTGGTGCACGCGGCTCCCACGGGCTTTATTCGCAAGTGGGTTTTTAGCCTGGATCATAAGATTATCGGCCTGCAGTACTATTTTCTGGCGCTGATTGCGGTTTTTCTGGGCATGGCGCTGTCTATTATCTTCCGTCTGCGACTAGCCTGGCCAACCGAGCATTGGCCGCTTCTGGCCAAGATTTTCCCCGCTGGCTTTGAAGGCGGTCCGATGACGCCCGAGTTTTATCTCGCCATGTTGACCATGCATGGCACCATCATGGTTTTCTTTGTGCTGACCACAGCTCCGCAAAGCGGCTTTGGTAATTATTTTCTTCCCATCCAGATCGGCGCTCACGACATGGCGTTCCCAACGCTGAATATGCTCTCTTTTTGGGTGACCTTCGTGAGTATGGCTGTTATGGTAGCTGCTCTCTTTGTGACGGGTGGCGCGCCTATCTCAGGTTGGACGGCGTATGCGCCTCTCAGTGCTCTGGGAGAAGTGGCTGGGCCCGGATTAGGCCTGGGGCAAACGCTTTGGATTATCAGTATCGCTATCTTTTGCCTCGCTTCGCTGTTGGGCGCTCTGAACTTCATCACCACTGTCTTGAATATGCGGGCTAAAGGGATGTCGCTCATGCGCATGCCCTTGACCGTTTGGACCTGGTTCACAACGGCCATTCTGGCGCTGCTATCCTTCCCGGTGCTTTTGGCTGGGGGCATTCTGCTCTTGTTGGACCGTTTGGGTGGCACTAGCTTTTTCATTCCCGGCGGCTTGGTGGTTAGTGACAAGGTGATCCAGCATTCGGGTGGATCGCCTATCCTCTGGCAGCATCTTTTCTGGTTTTTCGGCCATCCCGAAGTCTATATCGCCATTCTTCCCGGCATGGGGGTCACTTCCCAACTTCTCTCGACCTTCGCGCGAAAACCAATTTTCGGATACAAGGCCATGGTTTACGCAGTGCTTTCTATCGGGCTGCTCGGTTTCTTTGTTTGGGGGCATCACATGTTTGTGAGCGGTCTCAGCCCAATGTCGGCTTTGGTTTTCTCTATGCTGACATTGACAATCGGCGTCCCGTCTGCCGTCAAGACTTTTAACTGGCTGGGGACGCTATGGGGCGGCAAAATTCGCTTTACGACCGCGGCCCTCTACGCTCTGGGCTTCGTTTCTCTTTTCGTATCTGGCGGCATTACGGGGATTTTCCTGGGTCAGACTTCGCTCGATCTTCCTCTGCACGATACCTATTTCCCCGTAGGTCATTTCCATTTGATTATGGGTGTGGCCGCAATCTTTGGAATTTTCGGTGGCACTTATTACTGGTTCCCGAAGATGTTTGGGCGAATGATGAATGAGACCCTGGGCAAGATTCACTTCTGGTTTACTTTCATCGGAGTCTATTCCATTTTCTTGCCTATGCACATCATGGGAATTATGGGCCATCCGCGCCGCTACGCCCAGGCGACTGAATTTAATTTCCTAGCTGGAACTATCCCTTATCACAAGTTCATTACGATTGCCGCGATCCTGACGGCGATAGCCCAGTTTATCTTCCTCTTCAATTTTATCTGGAGCCTCTTTAAAGGGAAGAAGGCTCCCGAAAATCCGTGGGAGGCTACAACCTTGGAATGGACGATTCCTTCACCTCCCCCGCACGACAACTTTGCCGGGAAAATCCCTGTAGTTCATCATGGTCCTTACGAGTACGGAGTTCCTGGCGCACCGCGTGAATTCACGATGCAGACCGATCTGCCGTTTGAGGTGAGAAAGTAGAGTAACCGCCCTATACTTGGGACGACCCCTCACCCGGCCTTGTGGAGGCTTCTCAAGCCTCCACCCCTCTCCCCCAGTGGGGGGCGAGGGAGTCAAACTCTAATCTTTCCTTTCCCCTCGCCCACATCGGGGGAGAGGGCAGCGGTGAGGGGGATGAGAGTAAAGTGAGCGCAACGCCGTTTTACTTACCCTGTTAGTAAGAATCTTCATTTCCAGACGATCCTAAGATGCCAGCAACCCTTCTACCTCCTGCAGTTGAATCCAAGCCCAAGAGCAGTCACGGCTCCAGTGGAGGTGGCTTTGACGGTGGCTGGGACGGCGATGATTCTCAACGCTGGGGGGATGGGGGCTCCCAAAGTGCAGGCACTTCTCCAGACTCCTATCGTCTTGCGATGTGGTTAGGGCTGGCCTCCATCTTAATGCTGTTTGTCGCCCTAAGCAGCGCTTATCTTGTTCGGCAAGGGGCTTCTATGGACTGGCGTGCCATCGCCATTCCCTCGTTCCTGCTGCCCAATAGCTTCCTTCTGCTGGCCAGCAGCGCTACTTTGGAATTGTCCCGAAGAGCCTCGAAACGCGGATTGAGCCTGGGACTGAGAAATTGGGTTTCGGTGACCACCTTGTTGGGGGGTGCCTTTCTTGCCGGGCAGATTTGGATTTGGAGAGGCCTGGCAGCTCAGGGCATTTATCTGAGCACCAACCCCCATAGCTCATTCTTCTATCTGATGACTGGAGCACACGGAGTGCACTTGATGGGCGGGATCATTGCCCTATTGGTTGTTTCATTCAAAGCCTGGTTCCAGGTTTACTCTAGTGTTTCGTTTCGAACATTGCTGGATGTGACGGCCATTTACTGGCACTTCATGGGCGGACTTTGGGTTTATCTTTTTATTTTGCTATTTGTCTGGAGGTAACCGGATGGCCAATGCGCACGCAGAAGAACTGACAATGACAGAATGGAATGGAGGCGTACTGCCTTACTCAGTCGGACACGTAAAGCTGGGAATGTGGTTGTTTATTTTGTCAGATGCTCTCACGTTTTCCGCGGTGTTAATTGGTTACAGCTATGTGAGATTGGCTACTCCTCATTGGCCCACTCCGTTTCACTTTTCCCCTAGCATTATCATGGCCACCATCATGACTTTTTGCCTTCTTTCCAGCAGTCTGACGATGGTGTTGGGTGTGAATGCGGCCCAGCGGGGAGAGCGGGGTAGCTCCGTAAAATGGATTTTGTTCACGATCCTTGGCGGGCTTGCCTTTATTGTACTGCACGGTAACGAGTGGAGAGGCTTGATCCACGAAGGCCTCACCTTAACAGGTAATCCCTGGGGAACGCCCTTGTTCGGCGCCACATTCTTTGGCATTACCGGTATGCATATGTTCCATGTGTTCTCAGGTGTGGTTTATCTGGCGGTGATGGCCATCGGTGTTGGTAGAGGCCGGTTTAGTGCCGATCACGTAGAAGTTTGCGGCCTTTACTGGCATTTCGTGGACTTGGTCTGGATGTTTGTCTTCCCGTTGATTTATTTGTTGTCTGTCAGGATGCATTGAGCCAGTCGGGGTGA
>JBGOVH010000474.1:0-3341 GCA_041478005.1 Terriglobia bacterium
TCAACATGAGGCAATTTGAGAAGGCCAAAGAGTATTACGTAATGACATCCCAAATGGAACCGAACAATGCCGATTCCTTTTACAGCATTGGGAATGTGAACTGGACTCTCTGTTACGACAAGCAAAATCCCCTGCCCACAGCCAAAAAAGCTGAGCTCGCTGAAGAGGGTCTTAAGAGCCTAAAGAGGGCAGTAGAAATTGATCCCAACTATTACAACGCATACTTCTACATTAACTTGTTGCTCCGTCAAAAAGCGCAGGTGGTTATTGACCAGGTTACGGATGAAAATCCGAAGCTGAAAGACCAATTTTCGATTGCGTCTCTCGATCCTAAGGCACTGGATTCTCTTGTGAAGAAACAGGCCAGTAGCCGTTTTCCAGAGTATCTAGGCTACCTGAAAGAGGCGGACCAATACTTTGAAAAAGCCATGGAAGTCAAAAAGAGGGTAGAAGCCAAGGCGGAGGCCAAGGGTGTTGTAGATCCGACAAGATAGATTTGTATTAAATTCCTGCGCAGGCAGATTCTTTCTGCATACTTAGATGGGCCTCTTGAGCAATGGACCTCAAGAGGCTTTTTTTTTGACATGAGATGAGTTGCGGGACCGGAAAGGTTTCCATTATATTAGCAGCATGACTCGATTCGAGGATGTCTTGGCAACGGTGGAAAAGTATCACCCGCACGAAGACCTGGAAATATTGCGAAGAGCTTATGCCTTCTCCGCCAAGGAACATCGCGGACAGATGCGCAAATCCGGCGAACCCTTTCTGAACCATCCTATAGCCGTCGCCAACATCCTCGCTGAAATGAAGCTGGATGCTACTTGCGTGTGCGTTGGATTGCTTCATGATATCGTTGAAGATACCCAAACCCCAATAGAAAAAATAGAAGAACAATTTGGTAAGGACGTTTCCAACATCGTCAATGGTCTTACAAAGATTAATCAGTTTCAGTTCTATTCAAAAGAGGAGCAACAAGCTGAAAATTTTCGGAAAATGTTCTTAGCGATGGTCGACGACATTCGCATTGTGTTGGTGAAGCTGGCCGACCGTCTGCATAATATGAGAACGTTACAATACTTGCCTCCAGAAAAGCGACAGCGAATCGCCCAGGAAACTATGGAAATCTATGCTCCGATAGCTCATCGTCTGGGAATGGGGAAAGTGCGAGGTGAGCTGGAGGATCTGGCATTTAGTTATCTCGAACCAGAAGCGCATGAGGAACTGAAGAAAAATATTGAGAGTAGCCGTAAGGTCCGACAGGAATTCTTGGATGAGATCAAAGAAACCATCAACCAGGAATTGCAAAAGCATGAGATTCCAGGGACTGTTGAATCCAGAATCAAAAGGATCTACAGTATCTACCAAAAAATAAAGCGACAAAAGATCCCCATTGACCAGGTTTATGATCTCTTGGCGGTTCGAATTATCACAGACACTGTTAAGGATTGCTATGCAGCATTGGGTATCATTCACAACTTATGGAGACCGGTTCCTGGAAGAATCAAGGATTTTATCGCCATACCGCGTCCGAATATGTACCAGTCTCTTCATACTTCGGTCATAGGTCCACACGGCCCGCCGTTCGAGGTCCAGATTCGAACTGCGGAAATGCACAGGATTGCAGAGGAAGGGATTGCCGCACATTGGAAATATAAGACCGGCAGTTCACTGGACAAGAAAGACGACCAGCGTTTCCTCTGGCTGCGGCATTTGGTGGAGTGGCAGCAGGAAATGCAGGATCCGAGCGATTTTCTCAGTACTTTAAAGATTGATCTATATCCCGAAGAGGTGTATGCCTTCACCCCGAAAGGCAGGGTGATCATCCTTCCAAGAGAGGCAACCCCGGTCGACTTTGCCTATGCTATTCACACCCAAGTCGGGAATAGCTGCATAGGTGCTAAAGTCAACGGGAGAATTGTACCTCTCAAGTCAAAACTGAAGAATGGTGATATCGTTGAAATCCAAACACAACTTGCTCATACGCCAAGCAGGGATTGGCTCTCCTTTGTCAAAACATCTCGCGCACGAAACAAGATTAGGCACTTCGTTAATGTCAGCCAACGAGAACGTTCCATTGAAATCGGGAAGAAGATCCTCGAAAAGGAGGCAAGAAGATTTAAGTTAAACTTGAAAAAACTGATTGAGGATGGGTTGATTTTGAAAGCAGCACCCGATTATGGTTGCACCAAAATAGAGGATGTTTACTCAGCCCTTGGTTTTGGGAAAATATCGGCTCGCGTATTAATTGGCAAAATGGTTCCTGCGGAAGACCTAGACAATGTTCAGGAGGAAAAGGTCTCAAAGATCGCTTCGGCGGTGAAGAAGGTTTTTGGAATCTCTTCAGACGCCACCATCCAGGTGAAGGGGGCGGATGATTTGCTAGTGTATCGGGCCAAATGCTGTAATCCCATTCGGGGCGAGGAAATTGTCGGGTACATTACTCGTGGAAAAGGTGTGGCGGTGCATGCGAAGCGCTGTGCCAATGTTGAAAATCTGCTGTACGAAGCTGACCGTAAAATCGATGTTGGCTGGACTGGCCAGTCCGAAGGCTCCTATGCGGTTAAGCTTTCGATTTCTGTTGATGATCGCCGCGGGATGCTGGCAGAGATTACGTCGATGATTTCCGATATCAAAACCAACATTAAGAATATTGAGGCTCAGTCTTTTGATGATCATCGAGGGCTCATTCACTTGACCATCGACATTTCTGATTTGAAACATTTGGAAAAGGCAGTGAATTCAATCAAGAAGATCAAAGGAGTTAATGAAGTCACATGGCAATGAGAGCCCGCCCTTTCCTTGTTCCCCTAATGAGATTTGAGAACTTTTCCGCTGCGTATACAAGCAGTGCAAATACGTGCCCTCTTATGAGCTCCATTAATGATCACTCTGACCCGCTGCAAATTGGGGTTCCATCTTCGCTTTGTGATGTTATGGGCATGACTGACATTATTTCCAAACAACGGACCCTTTCCGCAAAGATCACAGCGTGCTGCCATGATAGCCTCTCTTTCTACACACTCAAAAACCCACAATATAGCAAAAAGAGCTTCACAACGTCAATTGGATAAAATGCCATTCTGTTTATCGCAGTACTCCAGCCCACCTCACTCCCGTTATTTCTCCCGCGTCTTGATTCTGCTTTAGACAGGGAGAGGAAGAGTCTCAAAGCGCTTTAATTCACCGATGCAAGGCGTTGACAAGTAACTGGAGCTGAAACGGGGAAGAGATGCTTTTTTTAGGTATTGAATCATCTTGCGATGAAACAGCAGCAGCGGTCCTGCGAGATGGCAAATCGATTCTTTCCAATGTGATTGCCTCGCAAGTGTCCATCCATAAGA
>JBGOVH010000353.1:0-4094 GCA_041478005.1 Terriglobia bacterium
CTGAATGACTCAGCAATTGAACCAAGTCGATACCAAGACCATCAGGGAGATTGTAATCCACGAGACACAAGTCAAAATGCTGCGATCCGCAGATGCGCAAAGCTTCAGACTGCGAGCGTGCTCGCGTCACCTGCAGATGCC
The DNA here is from genome assembly GCA_041478005.1 of Terriglobia bacterium. GTDB lineage: Bacteria > Acidobacteriota > Terriglobia > Versatilivoradales > Versatilivoraceae > JBGOVH01. The sequence continues at coordinate 142 of JBGOVH010000353.1, forward strand.
TGGCTTCCAAAGCCAGGTACTGAGACAGCTTTTCAAAGTCGGCGTCATCGTCTTCCACGATCAGCAAGGTGTGCTTGCCGGCAAAGCTTACAGGCGAACCGGCCGTCAGTTGTGCGGAGAAGTCTCTTGCGTGAATCAGGTTGACATGTTTCAAAACATCATGAATTTGTTCAGAGGACCTGACAATGTTTTCGACCAGCCCTCGGAGTTCAAGTGGGCAGCGGGAGTCATTCCGCAACAAATCACAAAAGCCGATAAGTCCTGTCAGAGGCTGGTTGAGCTCGTGAGCCGTGGCCCCGGCAAGCTGGACCAGGACTTTCAGACGTTCTTCCTTCAGAATTTTCTGACTTTGCTCCTCCAGGCTTCTATACTTTTCTCTCTTTTCCAGAGCGCTCAGGATCGAATTTCGCAATGACTCCGGAGTTATTTTTTCCTTGCTCAGATAATCATGAGCTCCGGATTTTAGCGCTCGAATAGCCAGTTCGTCGGTTCCTTGGCCTGTTAGGAAAAGAATGGGGATGTGAGTATACGCACTGGATATTCTTTCAAGCCAATCAATTCCCAACCCATCGGGCAGATGATGGTCCAACAAGACACAATCCATATCGTTGGCCTCTAACTTAGCCATCCCTTCAGCTCCATGGCTGGCCTCTTCGATCTGGAGATCAAGATCCTCAGACTTCTCAAGAGACTGCTTGATGAGAAGCCTATCCGCCGAATCATCTTCAATGAGTAGAATCCTTGCAGGGCTGCGGGCTGCTTTCGCCATTGAGTTTCCTCCCTCCCACCTCATACGGGAGTTTGAAAGACCACAGGAAATGACTTCCTACTTAAAAGAAAGGTTGGGTTTCGAGAACTCATGAGTTCCATGAAGGGAGCAGGAAAATCTTATATTCTGACGGGACTGGAGTCACTTTAAATCTTGATGCCGAGGTAATGAGTTAGTTACAGGGGGAACCAAGATCCTTTTGGTAGCCACGCTGACCGCTTTCTGTGAGGCGTGGGCATTCTGTTCCACCGTGAAAAACCACGGCTCGCTGCGCTCACCGTGGCCACCAAGACTGCAACAAGAGGACACAGTAATATCCCATCAAGACAACAATAATGGTTGTACACGCTATAGAGCCAAAGTGACCCAAGCGGATGAAGAAATCTCTTTGGGAAGGTGGCGGTAGTGAAGGTACAAAGTACCCACTCCAATGATGGGCAACATCAACGCCTGGGCAAGTCCACCGGCAATCACCATCTTTACGGGAGATTGAACCAGGCAGAAAATGATTGCCGGGACTGACCGTCAAAAAGACCACAAATCCGTTCCGAAACCGCACACGATTAACATAATCTCCCGATTCAAAAAAACCCATCAAACGGCACATATCCGCAAAGACGCGTGAATTTGCCGCTGTCGCTGCGAAAATAGTTCCATAGAGTGTGGCAATGGCTCCAAGGTAAAAGAGCCATAAAGACCATGCAATTCTCCCGACCCTACAATCGAGGCTGCTAGAATCCTGCCTTGCCCAATTCACCGCAGGGTTTGAGCAAGGGAACGAGGGGGAGAGCACACATCCTCGGGCCGCAATTCGTAGGGATCATTCATAAGAAATCAAGAATGAGAATGTACTATACGGAAGGGGTCATCTTTTTCCATCAGGGGAGACACAAAAAGATTCGGTGCCAGTGAGCGCGCACAGTGTATACAATACTCTCTTGACAGGCAACGCCTTATGCTTAGCTGGGCTGTCTGCTGCGACGCAAGTGTGAAAGAATGTAGCAGACTCGATTTTACGGTCTGCGGCATTAAATCTAGACTGGTGGCAAACTCAAGATTCAAACCCGCAGAGTGACAAAACGATTCTACGCTACAAGATTCCATTCTCAATGGAGACCACTATGCCTAAAGAAATTCATGGAATCATTCCCGCCGTCATCACGCCTTTTGACGATCGCGATCGGATCGACGAACAGGCTTTTCGAACCCTCATTAATTTCCTCATCGACGACAAAGTTCACGGTATTTTTCCGGCCGGCAGCCAGGGAGAGTTTTTTGCCTTAACCTTAGAGGAGAAAAAGCGGTTGATTCAAATTGCGGTTGAAGAGGCGCACGGAAGGGTCTTTGTCATGGCCCACGCGGGTGCTGTCACAACGCGGGAAAGCGTCGAACTGTCCCAGTTTGCTGAAAGGGCAGGCGCAGATTGTCTTTCGGTCATTACTCCTTATTTCATCAATCCGAATCAGACTGAGCTGTTCGAGCATTATCGGGCCATCTGCCAGTCAGTAAGCATTCCGATCCTTGCTTATAATAATCCAGATCGCACTGGGGGGGTTCGTCTTTCTGCGCCAACCATCGCCAAATTGGCCCATGAGGTGTCCAATTTTAAAGGAATCAAGGAGAGTTCCGGAGATATCAGTTTTGTCACAGAAGTACTGAAGCAAACGCCGCCGGATTTCAAATTCATCATGGGCCGGGACAGCTTGATTCTTGGAGCCCTGATGTATGGCGCAGTGGGGGCCATTGCGGCAACGGCCAATGTAGCTGCAAAACTGGCGGTGGGAATTTACGAGTCGTTTCAGGTGGGTGATTACGAAAAGGCCTTGCAGTACCAGCGACGGCTGACGCCGATTCGAGCTGCTTTCAGCCTGGGCTCCTTTCCCGCCGCCATGAAAGAAGCACTAAACCTTATGGGGCTTCCCGCTGGGCGTTGCCGCCTTCCCATACAACCGCTTCGTGAAGAGGAGAGGGCCCAGTTGAAAAAAATCCTGCAGGAGGCGGGGCTGTTGGCGTGACTGGGCAGTGTGACTTTCGTGCCGATAAAACTTATCTTTAGGATCTTCAGGTAATAATTTCGCTCCCACAGCACTCTAAAGCGACCCCAAAAAGGCCACCAGCGCTCGTTTCTCTTGCTCAGGCAATCTTACGAATAAAAGCCTGCTCTTAAGAGCCTCCCTTCCATGCGTCTCAATTGCCTCTCTCAAGGTCGATGCTCTTCCGTCGTGCAAGTAGGGAGCACGTGTACGAACTCCCCAGAGAGGCGGAGTCCGAATTTCTTCTGGCAGAGCTTCGCCCTGCACGATCCCGTCCCCTGTCCCAATGTCATGCAACAGGAAATCCCCATAAGGAAAAAATTGCTTGAAGTTCAAGGCCCTTGTGTTACTGGCGCCTGTCTTCAGCGAAGGCACGTGGCAAGTGGCGCATCCTATCGCTTGGAATAGCAGCTCACCTTGCCGACCTTCCTCAGTAATCTTGCCTCTCGGAGGAGGCCCCAGCAACTTCATAAAATTCTCAAAGTCGTCGATGCCCCTGAGACCGGTTGTCAAGGAGGGATGGTCTTCCGGGTCGCTAACCGGATCCATCAACTTAAGTCTCAAACAATCCCCATGGCACACTTCATCTGGAAAGAGAGCATTGGTAATTCCCATTTCGTCCCGATAAGCTTCAGCCCCGAAGGCTAGTAACGTCGCCTGCTGTGCCTTCCAACCGAACCGCCCAATTCTTATTTGATCATTGGCTTTATCATACACACGATGGGCCCTTCCACTCACACCGTCCCCGTTGGTATCATCGGGATCTTCAAGGCCAATCAAAACTTCATCCGGAATGGCTTCCACCAATCCGTCACCGAAAAGAGGGAGTGATCTCCTGTGGGCTATCACATCGGCCTCAGGAGGAATGAGGGCCTGGACCTCATGCAGTGGTATCGAAAACATTTGAAAAACCGACCCACCTGGAAATTCCTGGAAGGAACCATCCTTTCCGCGACGCCCCGCCCTGATTTCAGTGACTGTCCCTGATCCCCCAATCCGTGGAATGCTGTGGCACTCCGCGCAAGATCGCCCATTGAATACCGGCCCCAATCCCTCATCAGGAGTTTCTACTTCGGTGAAATTTTCCAAACCCAGCCGGAAGAGCTCGAATTCTTGAGCAGTAATGCCCCGCAGTGGATCACCGAATTCAG
>JBGOVH010000170.1:0-5885 GCA_041478005.1 Terriglobia bacterium
ACTTGAGAAAAGGCGTAGATGGGGAAACCCAGTGCAGACCGGATTTCCAGAGGGCCATAAAACCCGCTTCCCAACGACAAGAAACTAAGAACACTCTCCAACTTAATTGCGCCATAAGGGGGAAGGGTTGTGCTGTACGGCGAGCCAGCTAGATCGCCATGTGGATCACGTGCCCTAATTTGGATTGGCGCTTTGGAACTACTCAAGTTCATCAGCATGAGGCTTGAAGAGAATGGTTGCACCTGAGTAACTGTTGGAATGAGGAGTTCCGGAGAAGACTCTGATATTAGTGTCGTATAGATAGAATCCCCTGTTACCAGGTGAGTATTTACTGCCAAAGCAGTCAGGGGCTGGCTTGAAACGCCTCTTACCAACCCATAATCAGGTATTGGATCCGTTGAAAGCAGGTCTTGTTCCGTCACCTCAACTGTTTCTCGAGGAAGAATAGGAACCACATGCTCACCTGCCTGAACCCCACTCGGACCGAAAGATCGAAGCGTCACCATGGCTTCAGATTCACCGGGATTATGTAGTGCCAGAAAATTCTTCTGGCTTCCCTTTCCACGCGAGTAGGGCAGATAAAACACTCTCGCATTTTTCCTGAATTCAACGGGTGGCAGAAAACCCGATATCGGACTTCCCGTTTGATTGATTTTGCAGACCAGCGCCAAGGGCAAGCCATCGATTGATTGAACGATCAAAGGTCCCTTCTTTCCTCCTATCCCCATCTCCTTGTGGACATCAAGGGTATTCCACTGAGAGGAAGCGTCAACCCCTCTTTGGGTCTCGCCAAGCAAAGCCCCTCCCTCATCCAACAGAGTCAGTTTCACCAGGGCAGCCTGATCTCCCAAATTCACGATGGAGACAGATGTTTTCTGAGGAGCGATCGAGGTTGTCCACGGAACGAGCATGTGGTCGGAAGTAGTTCTCGTCGATTGAATGAATCCCGGATCGTTACTTTGGTTGTCAATCTGTGAGGCGAATGCCGCAATGCGACGGACACATTCTATGTTGAGATAACCTTCAAAAGGCGAATTGTAAGGGTAACCGAAGAGGTAAGAGATAACATCGTTGATGTGGTAGAAGCCCAGTGCGTTCACACTGACCGTGCCGCTCGCAACCTTTGTTCCATTGTTGTCAAAGAGTGATATAGCGACATCCGCTTGAGTCGTCTCAAGATTATTAATCCCCAGGTTCGTGCGGAAAGAGGAATTCTTGACAATGAAAGGGAGTGTTTGACTTGCGAAAATTCTAGAGCTGAAAATAAGGGATGTCCCTAAAACAAGAATCGAGGCTAAAAATCGGCACATCCGCTGGCATATAAATGAAGAAATTCCCCTGGCAGGATCTTGCTCGTTCCGAAAAGGACTTGCCTCAGGAGGGGCGGAGATATCCATAGCTTGTGTTGGGAAGAGAACGACTTACTTTCTACCTGCCATCCAGCGGTAGATCAGAATCATTAGAATAAGGCCACCCGCGACGTATGCCAAAATCACGAATTTGTTCTCAGAATATTTGAAGAAGTAGTAGCTAACGGTATCCTGAAAGCTCTCAAACTGGAGCAGAGTGTAGAGAACTTGAGGTGAACTGGCGCTCATAGTCATTCGTCACTTGATATCCATTGATTAAATCTAACAATAACAACGACGCAGAATCAACCAAAAACTCCATTCAGTTAGCAGATGGGATGAGGGCTGACGTGACCGTGATTTCATCACACTTCCGCTTTCCAGCCATAGGTGTGATAGGACCAGGTGACTTCGTCGCCGTGAATGGTGTAAACGGCAAAGCCTTCGGGATGTCCCATTCTGAGGCCTCTCCACCAGTTCCCGCAGACTGCACCCGAAGTAATGTATTTTCTATTCTTGTACCGATGGTCTTCCACGATATGCAGATGCCCTTGCAGGATGAGCTTGATGTTATAGCCTTCACAGCTTTTCAAAACTTCTTGGGTGTTGTCAATAATCAACTCTGGGGATGCGGTCTGGGTTTGGCCGGCTTCCAGCACAGGTAAGATGGAGAAAAATGGGATATGAGTCACCAGGACTATCGGCCGCTGGGGCCCTGCCAACGAAAGATCCTTCTGCAACCAAGCCAACTGCTCCGCATCAATTCTGCCTTCGTAATCGCTCGGTAGTTTCACAAAGATGGAATCCAGCAGAATGAAGTGCCAGTCCCTGTAGTCGAAAGAACGGTAAGTCTTCCCTTCCCCCATTCGCAGAGAGAACATCTTCTTTCCATATTCTGATTGGCATAATTTTACTTGCCTCTCACTGAGCTGCTCAAAGACCATTACATACTGTTTGCTATTTACCTCACTCCCTTCCTGCTGGCCTTTGTCTCTGCCTTTCGTCTTTTGGTTCCTCGTATCCGGTAAGTTTTGGAATAGCCCGATGCATGATTCGATAAGGTCACTTCAATGATTCCTCTTGAGTCACATTGGTAGATCTCCTCCACCCAATGAGAGACACCCTCCGGCCAGCGTTTTACCATGGCTTGATCGAATTCCAGCTCCTGACTAAGGGCTGGATCGTACGGGAAAAAAAACTGATCCCAGGAGACCATATCCCCTCTAGGTTCCTGCCCGTCACCCAGCTGGCTGCATTCCAAGAAGCGAAAATGACCGAGGTTATGAGCCGGATGGTAGCGACGTCGGACGAGAAGTGGAGCCTCAGTTGCCGAAGGCAACAGAGTTCCTTTGGTAAAGATGGGGTCAAAGACAATCTTGGTTCCGTCCTCGGTTTCGCGCCAGACCCCGAAATGACGGCTAAACCGGTCCTGCAACTTGTATCCACTGCTCTGGTCAGCCGCGACCGCCAGACCAATTGCCGTTGCAGCGCTAGGATAAGGGGATCGACGCACCCGCTTGCCAAAACGCTCTCGCAGGCACCTGCCCAGGATCGGAAGTTCACTGGAGCCTCCGACTAGATAGACGCAAGCCAGCGAAGGAAACTCGTCATCCGCATCTTCCAGAGCCGCACGCACCGCTGTCTCTGTGGCTTGGATCGTTCGAGCGATTAAGGCCTGACATCCCTCATAGAATGCAGAAACAGGAACCAGGGCTTCTACGCCCACCAGGCTGATTTGCCCCAGGTCAACTGTTATCTTGCGCGTATTTGGATTAATGCTTTCCTTCGCCTCACGGCAAAGATTCAGCAGACGAGGCCGAGACAACCACTTATCAGTTGCGTCCGACAACGAAGGTTGCGCCAGGGTCAGGTCGGCTAACACTGCATCCAGGTCATCTCCGCCCAGGCAGGAAATCCCTTCGCTGGCCAGGACTTCATGATACTGATCCGTCATGCGAATGACGGACACGTCGAAGGTCCCTCCGCCTAAGTCGTAAACGACTACGTGTTCCCGGCGCCGAGTCACATCCGTGTTCCGGAAACGATGGGCATACTCCATCCCTGCCGCAGAGGGTTCGTTCAGCATTCCGATGACTTCAAAGCCTGCGTCGCGAAAAGCCTCGAGAGTCATGAACCGTTGATTACTGTTGGCATTTGCCGGAATTCCTATCATAACTTGCAGTGGAACTCCGGGCCGCACTTCCAAATTGCTGTGCCGCAACAGGTCTTCCCGCAGAGCTCCCAAGAACCGCGAGAGCCATTCAATCATGGGCAACTCGATCCGTCCAATAGCCAGAAGAGAATGAGGATCCCGGTTCTCCAAAAGCCGCTTAAATGAACGGCAAAGTTCCCACGCTGAATCGTATTGAACCTTCTGAGCCTCCAGCCCAAAGAGGATTTGTTCATCCCGAACAGCGATTATTGAGGGATACCAATCCTGCATGTCGCCATTCTCAAGATGAAATACAATCAGTGGATAGTTCCCCTTAATCACCGCTGCCACTCGAGTTCGAGTTGTGCCAAAATCGATTCCCAGTCTCATAATCACAAAATAGAAGAAGGCATGAGAATATTCAACTCAATTCTGGTCTGGGTCTAACCAAGGTTCAACCACCTGGCAGGTGAGTTTGAAGTTTCTTGAGAACCCGATCAGCAAATCTCGGAACGTTAACCCGGGCTCGCTGGTGAGTTCCTTCCGCGATTTTCTCGGCCTGGTCAAAGGCCTCAACCTCAAAACGGAACAGCCGGCCTTCTACCCCCACGACTCTGGCTTTAACCGTCACGGCCATTCCGAGAGGTGTAGCCGCCAGATGCTTAACATCGACCGCTGTGCCCACTGTATCTTCATCCGGCCCCAACAAGGGCCGAGCCGCCTCTCGCGCTGCCAACTCAAGCCACATGATCAGCGCAGGCGTCGAAAGGACGGGCGTTACGCCCGGTCCCATAAAACGGATCGTTACATCTAGGCTTACAACTTGCTTCTGTTCGAAATTGGCTTCTGTGGCTTCATTCATGGTCTACGCCTCGTTAAGCTCAAGTTCAAGATCGATGCGAAAACAAGAATGTGCTATTAAGGAATCAGTAAAAGCGCATTCTCAGTTTAGTCACCTGAGAGATTGTCATGGTTTTGGAAGTGTCCAGTCAACACCCAATCATTCTTTGCTCTTCGAATGTGAGATTCTTACTCCCTCTTCCTGGGGAGAGGGAAGCTGTGAAAGAATTCCAAATTTCGGCAGGGAACGCTTCCTGTAGCGTTCCCCGTCCCAGTGGTCGCACTTATTTTCCGATAGCTTGGCCTCCAGCAAGGAACGGCGTCCGTTCCCTACGAGGCACCGAATTCTTTCACAGCTTCAGGGCTGAACGCTTGATAAGCGTTCAGAAGGGCAGGTGAGGGAACAGTTCCCGACGGAGTATCCATTTTCCAGAGAACGAACAGCCTAAGGAGGCGTCCATTGATCAGAATAAGAAAGAATCATATTGAAATAACCTCATTGACCCTGCTCCTGGCCGTTTGGGTGTCCGTGATTCTCCCGGGTGCAGATTCAAAAGCTAGTCCCGCAACGGGCAACGCGGCCCAGGCAACGGCTTTGCGCCTGCCATACAGAACAGTTCTGCCTGGATCTCCAGATCAATACGAAGTTTTGAAAATGGGCGGTCAAGGGAAGGTCAGCCATGAGGCTCCCTGGGGCCAGGAATACATCCTCCAGCAACAAAAACTCGGGCCTGAAGGCTTGACCCTAGAATGCACAGCCGGCAGGAGCGCCGTTCCCTATAAGCCCTGGCTGCTATTGAGGCATATCCAAACCCAAAAAGGACTCGCTCTCTCGATTGCCTACCCCGGCAATTGGCGAATCCGCGTGGCTCGATCGAATGACGGTGAGACCCAGGTCCAGGTCGACACTCTGCCAGCCAACCTTGAAGTGTTTAGGACTGTTGGAGGTCTCCCGATTCCCGGCCTGCTGGTTTATCAATTCCAGGGCTCATGGGACGAGGGAGCGCTCCCAATCACTCGTTTCATCCGTTCTCACCTGTTGCGCAAAGATATCCCACATTGGCCCTGGGTCCAATATAACACCTGGTATGACCATTACGAGAAGATCGATGAAGACCGTCTGCTTGGCCTGGCTCGAAAGGCGGCAGAGCTCGGTTGCGAGGTCTTTGTGGTCGATGCCGGCTGGTATGGCACAGCTCCGGACTGGAGCAAGGCCCTCGGAGACTGGCGAGTCAATCAAAACCGTCTGCCCAGAGGAATAGAGCCTGTGGCGGAGGAAGTGCGGCGACTGGGAATGAAATTCGGGATGTGGATTGAAATCGAGAATGCGTCCCCAGATTCGCCTATTGGCAAATCCCATCCCGATTGGTTTATGACCCGTCGGGGGAAACGCATTAACGAGAGAAGTACATTACATTTCGGAAAACCAGAAGTGCTTGCCTGGGCCAAAGCGCAAATCGAAAGTTTAATGAATCGCTATCACCTCGACTACATCAAAATGGATTTCAATATTAATCCAGAGGATGGCGGCGATGTCCGGGTCG
>JBGOVH010000427.1:0-3627 GCA_041478005.1 Terriglobia bacterium
CCGCAAAGCGGCATGGGGAACTCTCCTGAAAACCGTGTTCTCTCCCCTGCTCTGACTTGGGAAGTCTGTTACTTTCCTGCCTTCCCTTTGGCCGGAGGTTCATTTTGCCAGTTGAAAATCCGCACCTGGGCCTCATCAAGAGTGATCTCTGCTCTCTTGACTTTTGCTTCCAAATCTTTTTTTACTTTCTTCTTGAGTTCCGCCTGGGGCCTGGATAGCACTTCGATGTTCGCATAGGCATTGGAGCCGCCCAGCGAAATGGGTACACGGTAGTCAGCCTCATAGTTTTTCCACTGATCCTTTGGAATACGAAGATCTTCGAATGCTGCTCTTCTTTCCGCCTTGTTCGGATGCTTCTTTTCGGTCGTGAAGAGCGCGCCTTTTTTCTTTGCGCCAGGTTGTGAAGAAGCTCCCTTATATGGGTTCTTAGCCTTCCCTGCAAGGTGGGTCCACGAAAATAGGGTCAGCGCAAAAAGCAGAATCACGAAGCATCGGGAAATGTTGGAGGCCAAGCCAACCAAGTTACGCATAAACTTTCACCCCGTACACATCAGATTACCTGAAGGAGTAGCTGAATCGCACAACCCTCGCCAATTCCGGCCCCCCCACCTGTCACGACCGCCACTTTTTGGTTAAGTCGATAGGTCAGATCTTCTCGTGTTCAAGATCAACTTCTTCAAATGGCTCAACGGCTGTTACAATGAGTTTGTTCCCTTCGGTCAAAAAATGGAATCTCCGCCTGCACAAAGCGCAATAGATAATGTCGGGGACTTCTCGGTCGGCGCGGATGACAGAAGAAACGCCGAGCAGATCACAATGTTCACAGAGGCTCAAGGAGTTTGCTTTTCCGTCTTCTTTGGAAGAGCTGGCATTTGGATTAGGATTCATGGAACTCATCTGGCGGGTTTCGCTAACGCCCATATCTTGCCAGTGATCAGAGGAGCGTTAAATCCTGGCATCTTCTTTTTTTAAGGCTTTCAAAATCGAGGTCAAGGCTTCAATGAGCTCTTCCTTGTCAACCTTGCTTTTGGAGAACTTCAAATCAAGAGTAAACTCTTTGGTGGGGGGACGAAAACGGAATACATAGTTTCGAGGACGGCTCGCCTCTCCTTGCAATCGTTCTTTTCTAGCTTCATCACGCGAAACTTCTCCGCGAGCAAATCTCTTTAACAGCTCGACCATTTTTTCTCTTGAAGGCTGGCGGACGATCTGAAGCAGCATCGATTTGCTGAGCACTTGAGCGTCGCGGCACATTTGCTTGATATCCTCAGGCAAGGTATTCAAGCTTAGCGTTTCAGTGACTGATGAGCGGGCCTTGCTGATCTTCTTGGCAATCTGTTCGTGAGTGTAACCGAACCGCTCAATGAGGGATTGTAACCCTTCTGCTTCTTCAAGTGCCGTAAGGTCCTTGCGCTGAAGGTTCTCAATTAACGCAATCTCTGCAACCTCCGCATCGTCCACCTCTTTCTCGATGCAGGGGACCTCTCTCAGGCCTGCTGCCAAGCTGGCGCGATAGCGTCGCTCACCAGAAATGATCATGAACTTATCGTTCTCCCGATCATGCCTTACCAGAATGGGCTCTAAAACCCCCTTTTCCATGATGGAGGCGGTCAGATCGCTTAAGTCTCCTACGTTTTGCCGAGGCTGATCGGGATTTGCTTCCAAACGATCGATTGGAATCATGCGCCCTACAGGAGCGCCACTGCGGGAGGATAATTCATCGACATAATGAAAATCGTGACGCATTTTTAAGGTGATCGGCAGACCACTTTTCTTAGACACGATCCAACACCTCATTCGAGAGTTTGAAATATTCCGCCGCTCCAGTCGAATTCGGTGCGAAAGAGAAGATAGACTCCTTGTAAGCGGGACTTTCTTCCAACCGAACGTTCTTGGAAATAACAGTCTTGAACACCTTGGGACCAAACACCGTCTTTATCTGTTTGTAAATGTCCTTTGCCAGGATGGTCCGTTTGTCATGCAGAGTGATTAACACTCCCAAAACCTTTAGATTCGGATTAGGCCTCGCCTTGACCCGTTCCACCGTCTCAAGCAGGTCATCTGTTCCTTCTAACGCGAAATAAGAGGATTGAATGGGAATGAGAAGGTGAGTGCAGGCTACCAGAGCATTCACAGTAATCAATCCCAGAGTGGGTGGTGTATCGATCACTACGAAATCGTAATCTTTCCGAACCGAATCCAATTTGTCTTTGAGGCGAAAAGGAGCATCGAATTCACCTACCAGGTTGCTTTCCAGCTTTGCCAAGGAAATCTTCGCAGGCGCCACATCCAGGTGCAATACCGATGTTGGCTGAATGATTTCTTTGAAACCACAATGAGAGTCCGTTAATACATCGTACACACTTTTTTGGATGTGGTGCAAGTCTAGAAATGAAATGGAACTGTTGGATTGTGGGTCGAGATCCAAAAGGAGCGTTTTCTTTCCTTTTCGCGCAAACGCTGCAGCCAAATTGATGGCAGTGGTTGTCTTTCCGACTCCACCCTTTTGGTTAGCAATGGTCAGGATCATTCATTCTCCATCTCGTGCGAAAAGGACTCTTGGGTTGGAATTAATAAGAGAGTACGACCGGCTTGGCTCAATTTGCCACCTCTTAGCTAGAGAAAACCTCTACTGGCAAATAAAGTGCACACTTCATCTACATTTTGTACTTGCCTAGATCTTCATCGCTGAGGTTTTCGAGCCAGCGTTTTAGTTCATCATCCCCGATTTTGTCTTGTTTTGCAGTGGCGGATTTCGAACTCTTAATTACGTCTTCGTCAACAAAGATAGGGGAGTCTGTTCTCAAGGCGAGAGCCAGGGCGTCACTTGGACGAGAATCGATCGAGATCAACCCTCCCTCCCGTTCAAGCCAGATGATGGCATAGAAGGTATCATCTTTGAGTTGACTCACGACAACCTTATTCACGGAACATCCCAAGCCATTGAGAACATTCTTTAGTAAATCGTGAGTCATGGGCCGCGGAGTGGTGATTTTTTCGATTTCAAGAGCAATGGCATTGGCTTCATAGACTCCCACCCATATAGGTAAGAGAGCCCCTCCTTCAATTCCCTTGAGAATCACAATGGGAACGTTGGTTCCTGGATCCATCATCAAGCCCCGAATCTTCATTTCAACTTCCATGATTCACCTCGATTCGCCCTTTTTCAATACGCACTAAGCCAGGAGAAACTATCCAAAGCTTATCAAAGAAATTGGGAAAAACAAATCCGCCAACAATAGCCTCTTTTTTCGCAACCAGATCTCTTCAACTAGCTAGTCTGCCCGCCAGACTATTCGGAAAATAATTTGTGATTCGCACCTCTGCAAATTTTCCCAGGAGCTCCGCAGGCCCGGCAAAATTGACAATCTTGTTCTGGGTAGTTCGCCCCATGAGTTCTTTGGAATCCTTCTGGCTCTTTCCTTCTACTAAGATCTCTAGTTTCTTCCCCACATAACTTGCGTTGCGCTGCAACTGGATTTTGCGTTGAAATTCCTGCAGCACCGCAAGCCTCCGTCCTTTTTCCTCTTCAGGTATGGCATCTCCGAAACTAAATGCTTCGGTACCCGGGCGAGGAGAGTATTTGAACGAGAACACGCCATCGTAGCCCACTTGCTCGATCAAGGA
>JBGOVH010000033.1:0-11360 GCA_041478005.1 Terriglobia bacterium
CACGAATTCTTTCACAGCTTCAGGGCGAGGGAGAAAATTGATAAGGGAGAGGCTAAGCTAAGGCCAGGCTTGGTTTATCTGTGGTTTCTGCTGGAGGCTGCAAGGCGGTTGAAGGATGGGAGTGAATAGCGATATCAAATCCAATGTTGCCAGAGTACTGGAGGTCGTTGAACGAACTGCAGCGAGGTCGGGGCGTCGCAGGGAGTCCATCAAACTGGTTGCCGTGAGCAAGACCGTAGAGGTTGAGCGAGTCCGCCAGGCGCTGGAGGCCGGTGTGACCCACATTGGAGAAAATCGAGTGCAGGAGGGCATGGCCAAGAAGCCGCAGTTAGCAGATCTGTCGATGATTTTTCATCTGATCGGCCCGCTGCAAAAGAATAAGGCGAATAAAGCTGTTGAAACTTTTGACTGGATAGAAACTCTGGATAGTGTTGAATTGGCTGCCAAGGTCAACCAGGCTTGCGAGCGTCTTAACAAAACCTTGCCGGTACTGATTGAAATAAACATTGGGAACGAGTCCAGCAAATCGGGCATTCCCGAAGTGCAAGTTCCGGATCTTCTGAGGCAGATGTCTGGCTTCATTCGGCTGTCGATACAGGGACTGATGACAGTTCCGCCGTATTTTGAGAATCCTGAAGAGGTGCGCCCTTATTTTGTTCGCTTGCGAGAACTTTCTCGACGAATGGCTGATCTTAAAGTGGAGAATGTCTCAATGACGGAACTGTCCATGGGCATGAGTCACGATTACCCTATTGCCATTGAGGAAGGCGCCACGATCGTTCGCGTTGGAACGGCTATATTTGGAGCCAGGTAGTGGGTCCGATTCCTCCCGATCGGCAGTGCTATTGCAGGCTTGCTTGCGAATGACATGGTGTTCAAGTTTGGCTCTAGTTCCGCTGGAGTCTCCTTTTCGGTGAAAGTCCAGACGGGAGCTTCGAACAACTCGATTGTCGGGGTTGAAGGAGATAATCTGAAGATTCGCCTGGCGGCGCCTCCGGTAGACGGAAAAGCGAATAAAGTGCTCATCGAATTTCTGGCACGGAATTTGTCTGTATCTAAATCACAAGTTCAGATCCATTCCGGTCTGTCTTCGAAACGCAAGATCATCCGTGTTAGAAATCTCGATGAACAAGGATTTCGAGAGTTTTTGTCAAACCTCAACAAGCGTGCATAGAGTGTGGACAGGCTCCCTGGCCACCGGAGCCTTCTCTGAATGGAACTAAGACAGGCAAGAATGCCTGTCTCTGCTGTGGAATGATATTGGCCTGTTGTTTTGAGAGGTAAACCGTGAATTCGAGCAAATTCAAGACTGGGCTCGCCGTGATCGGTGCTTTGTTATTCCCGGGGCTTGGCCATTTGATTTTGGGGAAATGGGTTCGGAGTATACTGTTTGCCGTGGCCATCCTCGGCTTGTTTATTATGGGTCTCATGGTTCAGGGGAAACTTCATGATCTCGATTTCAGCCAATTCATTGTTTCCCTATTTTTTGTGGCAGACGTTTCCAATGGATTGCCTTATCTCCTGGCCAGGAACTGGGGATATGGTTTGGGAAATGCCCAGAGTCAATCCTTTGATTACGGGAATACTTTCCTGGCGGTTTCGGGACTACTCAACCTGCTGGTAACTCTGAACGCCTTCGACATAGCCGTGGGTCGGAAGAAGTGATCTGCAACCGGCCCATACGGCAGGATCTAATATTTTCATCTTGATATAGACCTCAATGGAGATTTCTCATTTCGCTGCTCTGGCTATTTTTGCCTCTTGCGTATCGATTGTTTTTTCTCTTACCTCCAAAGACACGCCCAGAGAGCGTTTCCAATATGGAGTCTTTGTTTTCCTTTCCTTCCTGGGCGTGGCCCTGGTGTTGGCCTGGGTGATGTATCCTTTCCCGAGATGAGCCTCAGGGTTGTTCGGTCTCTATAAGAAACTCATGGCATGCTTGATGATTTGGCAGGTTTGGTCATAATCAAAACGACCTGTGTTGATGGTGAGGTCATAATACTTGGCGTCATTCACATCTACAGAATAAAAGTTGCGAAGGTAACTAGCCCGTGATCTGTCCAAATCCATTACGTTTTTCGTGGCTTCTTTCTTGGAAATATTCAGCATCTCCTGGATTCTCTGGATACGAAGAGGAAGGGGAGCGACCAATCGAATGTGGAGGGCATCTATCCGATCTTTGAAAATGACTTGGCTGCCACGGCCCAGCAAGATAACTCTTGGTGTGCCAGCCAGCTTGCGCAAAATTTCTTGAGTGGCCTTTAGGTACTTGTCCTCAGTGAAGAAAATTTCCGGCTCGATGTTGGACATATTAAAGTTAAGCCCATAGTCCGGGGAAAAATGACTGCTAATGCGCAGCGAATCGACAATGAGATTCCACTTGTTGTAGTGCTCCTGATCATATTTTTCGACCGACTCTGCAGCCACACCGGCACTTTGGGCAATATCGTAAATGATTTCTTTACCATAGCATTTCATCTCGTGATCCTTAGCTAACCGCGCCGCCACGGATCGGCCTCCACTGCCGCGCTCTCTCGATAGGGTGATGAGATTAATCATGACTCATGCGCAGAACTGCTTGTATCAACCGGGCCACTTGCTCTGCGGTTGCGCGTATCAATTCAGGCGCCTGTTTCATGGCGACGCTCAGATCCATTGGGCGGTTGACAATGCTAAAGAGAGCCGTGAATCCCAACTTGAACAAAAGATCGACGTCATCCGAGATGGCTCCAGCGACTCCAATCACTGGGATTCCTTGCTGCTTTGCTAATCTGGCCAGCATTCCAGGGCCTTTACCATGCGGAGTTTGAAAATCTATTCTTCCTTCCCCTGTGACG
This sequence comes from Terriglobia bacterium, assembly GCA_041478005.1. Classification (GTDB taxonomy): domain Bacteria; phylum Acidobacteriota; class Terriglobia; order Versatilivoradales; family Versatilivoraceae; genus JBGOVH01. The sequence continues at coordinate 2,838 of JBGOVH010000033.1, forward strand.
ACAAAATCCATTTTAGGCAGGATTTCCTTGATGCCCAGAAGATCAAAAACCAACTCGCTGCCTGGTTTCAATTGAGCGCCCAACAACCCCTTAAGACTTCCCGAAATGCCACCCGCCGCTCCGGTCCCGGGAAGATGAGCAACATGGCGGCCTGTCTGTTTGGCTATTAGTTTTGCCAGCTTTGCCAAGTCGTTGTCAAGTTGTTTAACCATGGAAGGGGTGGCTCCTTTTTGAGGTCCAAAAACTGCCGCCGCACCTTTCGGGCCGACCATGGGATTGTCTACATCGCACGCCACCAGGATTCTGGCATGTCTTAAGCTCAGGTGGAGCCTTCGGAAATCTATACTTCTTAACTTGTGCAGGCCGTGTCCGCCGCTGCCGACCGGCTTTCCCTGCTGATCCAAAAAGGCGGCTCCGAGTGCCTGGAGTGCCCCGAGGCCGCCATCGACGGTGGCGCTGCCGCCGATTCCAAGAATGACTTTCTTGACTCCTCGATCCAAAGCTGCCGCAATCAACTGACCCGTTCCGAAACTTGTCGTGACCATTGGATTCCGCCGGGCTATTGGAACCAAGTGAAGTCCAGAAGCCCTCGACATTTCGATGATGGCGGTTTGCCCGTCACCCGTGATTCCATATTCAGCGATGACCTCGTTTCCCAACGGACCGACGACTCTTTTCTTTAGAATCCTGCCTCCAGTTCCCTCAACAATGGCCTCCAGTGTGCCGTCCCCGCCATCTGCAATGGGAATGCTCGTAATTTTAGCAGAGACTAGTATTTTCTTGAGTCCTTGAGAAATGGCTTCAGCCGCTTCCATGGCGCTCAAGCTTTCTTTGAAGGCATTGGGGGCAACCAGTATATTCAAAGGTCTCAGCATGATAGTTGTCAGTTGTGACTTGTCCGTCGTCCGCTGTCAGTTGTTAGTGGTCCGTTGCCAGGGGTCAGTAGGATGTGTCACGAATTGTTTCTCTCGCGAGAGGCCCGTAAGTATTGGCTGCCCAGCCTTCAGTCACTTTGGCTACTGACAACTGACCGCAGACAACAGACGACCAACAACTGACAACAGACTCTTAAAGATGTGAGAGGGTGCTTTCTTCTTCGTATTCTTTCCGGTTCTTTTTTCCCAAATGACGATCCAGGAATTCGCGAGCTAAGTGTCTTCCTCCGAGGCCGAAGGCTATGGCTAAGCCCAGAACGATACCTCCAAACAAGATCGAAAAAGCGGCCACAATGGTGGCTTTTCCGATTCCCAATTGTTCCAGGGCCAGGGAGAGGGTAAAAATCATAAGGAGAAGGTCGACGGAAATGCTCAAAAGTTTTGCTGAGCGGATCTGGGCGTTTACGGCCCCTATCAATACGCTTCGGGCAATGAACTTGCTGAACATGAACCCAATAATGAAGATAAAAATGGCAATTATCAGATTGGGCAGATAGGAGAAGAAGCGCGAAAAGACGCCCGACATCAGATTTTCGTTCAGGGTTCTCAGTCCGATCATGAAGAAGCTAGCTACTATCAACCAGTATATTCCCGATGCCAAGAGTTCGGACGAGGGCTTGCGGATGTTCCCCTTTTCCAGAATAGCCGCGAAACCGACCTGGTTACAAAACTTGTCAAAATGGACAGCTGCAAGACTTTTGCGGATGAGCCTACAGGCTACCCAACCGAAGAGGAGTCCCAAGAAGAAGAGAACTGCCATCCCAAGCAATTTCGGGACGAAGAGAACCAATTGATCGTAGAGCTGGCGCATAGGATGAAACAAGGCTACTTCGAAGAAATCATGCATGGCAGGGCCTCCTCTTCAGAATTGAGGATTTGAGATTAAGGGTTCGCATTCAGAAATTCCACCCTATCGGAACGTCTGGAAGAGAACGATGGAAATCTCTCTGCGAGACAAGCAATCCACGATTCATCCTAACCGTTCCATTTTTCCAGCAGGTAAGGTTTCAGGTTTTCGTACTCCAGGCAAAGTAGCTCAATGCGGTTCTCAACTTCGGCCGCACTGCTATCCTGAGTTTCCAGTACAAAAGACGCCGTTCGCCCCAGATAAAGTGGAGTCAAAGATTTGATCAGATGGTCGCGGTCCATTTTGTTCTTGAAGTAAGCCACAGCAAATTCGAAGACAACCTTGGCCCATAATGCATCTTGAAAGCGGAAGACGGTTAGATTGGGGTTTGACAGATTCTTTAGTCCATCCAAGACGTCTACCGAGAGAAAATTCTTCCAGATTCCGGCCAGATCGGAAACGCCCAGTTTGTAAGCATTAACCATGCGATCCAGATTGACGTTGACGGGCTGTAGTCCGACTTCGAAGTGAAATCCATAAATGGGCAAGGGTTCGGACCCTCTGATAGAAAACCAAATCTGCTCGAAATTCTCCATTAAGCTGAACACGGGCCCAACAACCTGAGTGAGCATGGAACTCAAATCGCCCCTATGATTCTTGGTCTCCTGGATCCGGGCTCCCAGGAAAGATTGACATACTCTGAAACCTTCAGCAAGGGCAGTTGTTGCCATCCAAACGTCAGCGCCACGTTGTCCAATCTCTGTGTGCCAGATGTCTTTGGTAAGGTAGTAGGAAGCAAGTCCTCCCGATAGTCCAAGATCACTCGCTATTGGCTGACGAAGACGCTTTCCGTAAAGGGCTCGAGTGAGGGGATAAATAATGCTGTTGGTGATAGTCCCGTCATATTTGTGCCTCAAGTAATAGGGGGAAACATAATCAAAGTCCTCAAGGAGGACCGGCTTGATTAGTAGCTCTATCCATTCAGGCGTAATACTTCTTAGATCGGAATCGACTATGGCACATGCTCTGGCTCTGAGAATTTCGCCAATTCTAAGAATATTCTGCAAGGCACTGCCTCTGCCTGGAATTCCATAGCAGGGCGTAATGATCTTGTGAAGTGGGTCCAGAGAGTGTGAAAGTAAAATCAGTCGTGGGTCTTCTATAGCAACTTGATAGACAATTGTCAGGGTTTCATCTCTGGATCCGGTATCGCAAACAACAACAACCGAACGCTTGTCTGGAAAATGCTTAGCCAGACCTTCCAAAACCGTCCGAATAACTTGTCCAATGGTTTGAGAGCTGTTGTAGCTGGGAATTCCGACAAGGATATCAGCCTCCTTAATTCCCTCAATTTGATGGAGAACTTCCGGGCCGAGTATGAGTTCTTTAGCCATTATTGACGCTACAGAAAAATTAGGGTGGATGAGGCGTCAGAGGATCTGCGCTTGTTCAGAGCTTTTATTTTACTCCAGGTTTGACACTCGACAATCGTTCCACCGGAGAATCGCTGAAAGAGCTGGGAACACTCAGCATCGAAAGATCCACTATCCAGCTCAGACCGGTAATGAGTCTCGATCATATTGAATTCCCGTGGGCTTTTCAAGGAGTTGAGACAGTGAGGGAATGTCAGGGTAAGCACATCCCGAAGAGGCGAGGTTAACTCTCCGTCGCATTAGCAGCACGACATCTTGGCGCAATTTCTGGCCGTGCTTTGAAGCAAGCGAAAATCTAAACTACTGCCTTCCTTCGCCAGCGGTCGTGAGTAATATTGTGAATCTTCACTTTGTAGTTCAACACACGGCGGCTGACACCAAGCAGCTCAGCGGCATCTTTTTGCACCCAGTTCGTCATCTTCAATGCTTCGATTATGGTATTGCGTTCGAGCTCTTCTAACTTGATTCCTGAGGGCGGTATTTTGATTCCCATCGCCTCCGTGGATGACGAGGTGCCGTTGGTAGAACTCAGTGAAAGGTCTTCAGGGCCGACCAGACTTGTGTCTGCCATGAGGACGGCTCGTTCAATTGTATTCTGCAATTCCCGAATATTGCCGGGCCAGTTATGCCTTGAAAGATACTTAGCGGCCTGAGGAGTGAAACCAGAAATAGTTTTCTTGAGTTCCTCGCTGTATTTCTTCGTGAAGAAGATAGCGAGTGGAAGAACGTCTTCCTTTCGCTCTCGAAGAGAAGGCACCTCTATAGGGACTGTATTCAAACGGTAGTAAAGGTCTTCGCGGAAGGTGTTGCTGCTAATTGCTTCTTTCAGATTCTTGTTGGTTGCTGCGATGATACGCACATCCACTTTGATCGTCTTCATGCCCCCGAGTCTTTCGAACTCTTGCTCTTGTAATACTCTCAATACTTTGGCTTGAGTGCTCTGGCTCATGTCACCGATCTCATCCAAGAATAACGTTCCTCCGCTTGCTTGTTCAAATCGCCCAATACGCTGGCGATCCGCGCTCGTGAAAGCTCCCTTTTCATGCCCAAAGAGTTCGCTTTCCAAGAGATTCTCTTGTAGTGCGGCGCAATTGACTTTTACAAAACTCTGTTTAGCTCTCAGGCTGTTGTAATGGACCAGCGATGCGATGAGTTCCTTGCCCGTTCCCGTCTCTCCGGTAATCAAGATCGATGCGTTGCTCCGAGCAATCTTCTTGATGATTTCGAAGATCTTTTTCATTTGCGCACTACTCCCGACCATATTGTTATGCTCTAACATCAAATGGTTCTGGCTGCGCAATATCTGTAGAACACCGCTGTCTCTGCGGTGTTCCTGGGCGCGATTAATCTTTACTTCCAACTCTTCAAGTTCGAAGGGCTTTTGGATATAGTCATAGGCGCCATTTTTCATAGCCTCAACAGCGCTTTCAATAGTTCCAAAAGCCGTCATTACGATGACGACGGTAAGTTCGTTAATTTGTTTAGCGAACCGCAAGACTTCGAGTCCACTTTTCTTAGGCATGCGCATGTCTGTGAGAATAACATCATAGCTTTCCTCCTGCAGTTTTTCGGTGGCCTCTTCTCCAGAGCTAACTTCGGTAACTAGGTGGCCGTTCTCCACCAAGGCTTGTACCACGCTGGCCCTAAGGACATCATTGTCTTCAACAACTAAGATCTTCCCCATGGTTAACCGTATCCTTGAAATTATGAACTTTAGAAGCCTTCCTGCGCCTGCAGAATTCCTTTCTGAATGGGCAGTTCATCATAGTGGCAACTTGATCGTAAAACGGGTTCCTCTTCCCACTTCGCTTTCCACGTCAATGCTTCCATGGTGACTGTCCACAATCTTCTGCGCAATTGCGAGACCAATGCCAGAGCCTTTTTCTTTTGTGGTAAAGAATGGATAAAAAATCTTACTCAGGAGTTCTTCAGGTATGCCCTGACCCGTGTCTTCAACCTTGATCCATACGTAGGGGGAAAGGTTAACCTGTCGGCTTAGATTTCTTTCTGAGGACTTTCCATTTAGAAAAGAGACGTTTCTCTGAAAAAGAGCCGAGGGACCACAGGCAATATCGATCATTCCATTCTCACCCAGAGCCTGCAATGCATTCACCAGGATATTGATGAAGACTTGCTTCATCTGATTGTAATCAATTGGAACCGGAGGGGTTTCATAGTAGCTCTTCTTAATTTGAATAGAAGGCCTGTCTACGCTAGAAACCGCGCTCTCTATTGATTCATCCAGCAAAGCCTTTACATCGACCTTTTCCGGACTGACCTTTACGGGTCTAACGAATTCAAGACAATCCGACACAATCTTATTGAGTTTCCTAACTTCAGACTGGATGGACTCTAGTTGCATCGTTTGGGCGGGCAGGTCGACCAACTTTCTCTTAATCAAGCTAGCAGTGAGTTCAATAGCCGCGAGAGGATTGCGAATTTCATGAGCCAATCCAGCCGCCATTTGTCCCAGTGCAGCTAAACGGTCTTTTAGTTTTTCTTGCTCGTTCAGTTGTTCAACAAGCGTTAAATCTTTAAAAAATAGGGAAATGCCGTTGATTTCTCCGCAATCATCCTTGATGAAGGAAATGGTATAGCCGACAGTCCTGGTGACACCTTCCTTTATCTTCAGGTCAAGTTCGGCTCTGCTGGGCAGGTTCTTCATTTCGTACGCATCATTGAGTATCTGAAGCAACTGATGTTGTCTCCCAAGGACCTCTCCCAGCTCCATTCCCACATAATTGAAGTTCTCTAATTCGAAAATGCGAATGGCAATTTCATTAATTGCAGTAATTCTTCGCTGTAAACTAACTGAAAGGATCCCACAACGGAGGCTGCTGAGGATTCTTAGCCCGAAATCCTTCTCTTCAACGGTGTGGAACATGAACTTTCCTATTCGATTACAAGATTGTTCGACTCACAGCGTCCAATTACAAATTTGGCAATCATCATGAGGACAGACGCTGTTGCCTTTTGCCGATGTAATTCTTGACGATTCAACCACACTCCAAATAACTGGTAGAATCTTCGCAAGTTAGATTTCACAGGGAGCAAGAGCCCGCGCAATTACACCAATGTGATCCGTTTGGGTCCTTGCAAGCACAAATCCAGTTTCAGTTAGTTATTTCGGAAAGAAAAACCTTTGGGGATAGGAAGAAAACGTATTCTCATCTCAATTCGAGAAGAGTTCTTTCGAACGAATAGTTTAGGGTTGTCTATTGGAAGTATTGCTTTAGTTTTTGGTAGGTACTGGTAAGGGTTTCAGGCAAAACTCTGCTTTCGCCTGTGATGCTCATGAAGTTTGAATCTCCAAGCCAGCGAGGCACAACGTGCAAATGAAGGTGATGCTCCACTCCAGCACCTGCGCAACGCCCTAAGTTCATTCCCAGATTGAAGCCGTCCGGATGATAGGCCTTGTCTATAGCGGATTTGGAAACCTTAGCCAATTCCATCATCTCGCACGAAAGTTCGAGGGAACAATCCGTTAGGTTGGCTACATGGACGTAGGGAACCACTAGTAGGTGGCCACTAGTATAAGGAAAGATGTTGAGAATTACAAAATTAAACTTTCCACGAAAGAGGATGTATTTTTCCTCATCCATCTGATCTGTGGGATCAATACAAAAGACGCACTTGTCCGTGCTCTTTATGTTGCTAACGTAATGAAACCTCCAGGGAGTCCATAGGTAATCCATCTAGATTGCAGTGGTGTTAATCAGATCTTTTAGTTCCTTGCTAGGCTTAAAATAGGGGACTTTCTTTTCAGGTACACTCACCTTTTCACCTGTCTTAGGATTCCTGCCTTGTCTGGCTTTACGTTCACGTATTCTAAAGCTGCCGAAACCCCGGACTTCCAGCTTGTCACCATTCTTGAGTGCCTTGATGATGCTATCGAATAGCGTTTCAACAATTACTTCCGAATCCTTTCGGCTGAGCTCAGTCACTCTTGAGACTTCATCGATCAGGTCTGCTTTGGTCATAGTTACTCCTTGATTTCAGGTGTTAGGGTTTGGATAGTTTCTCATTAGTTATGGCAATTCTAATTACTGACCCAGTAAGGATGCAACATTCTTTCAGATATCCGTCACTTCCATTGATACGAGAATTGAATACGAGTATCCAGAACCTTGGATTCTAGCGGCAGAATCGCAGATACATCATCGAAAAGCAAACTCCAAAGTGTTTTCTTCTCCTTGGGAGGAAAAACCAGCTTGGGCTCACCTGAGATCTTTGCGAGTTTAGTGGTTATGTCAATAGCGTCCTGCAAATTACCAATTTCATCGATCAAGTTTTTGGATTTGGCATCTCTTCCAGTGTAAACTCGCCCGTCAGAGAGACTTTTCGCTTTCTCAAAGTCCATTTTTCTTCCGTCGGCTACCGCGGTGACAAACTGAATGTACATATCATCAATGATGTTTTGCAAATATTTTTTTTCATTCTCCGCAAGATCGCGAACAGGAGACGGAGCGTCTTTAAGCTCACCGCTCTTGAAGACGACGCTCTTGAGTTTGGCCCATTTCAAGAGCTCGCCGTAGTTGACCCACTCCGCGATGACCCCAATGCTGCCAGTAACTGTTCCGGGATTTGCTATGATCTTTTCAGTCCCGCATGCAATATAGTAAGCGCCCGATGCGCCTACCGATGCCATGGATGAAACAATGATTTTTTTCTTCTGTTTCCGAAGTCGCAAAACCTCGTTGTAGATTTCCTGAGATGCAGCAACGCCTCCCCCGGGACTGTCAATACGCAAGATAATCGCCTGGATCGAGGAATTATTGCCCAATCGCTGTAACTGGTCAATCACTCCTTTGGACTCAAAAATCACGCCGGTCAATTCGACTATCCCGATCTTATTACTGCTGAAACTGAAGTCGTCACCCCCGTCTTGTCGGACCGAATAAAGAACCAAAGCGAAAAGAGTGACCAGAAATAAGACGAACACCCCACCGCAAACGATGATCCAAAAGAACAGCTTTGTTTGATCTTTAGTCATTGATAACCTACCCAAGTCAATATCACGAGAAAAAATCTTCGGAGGACTGACTACTCGATGCTTAAGCCAAAGAGACTCGTTGATTACGGAGATCGAACCCCTTGTGCAACGACATGCACCTCGTCGCCGCTCTCAGGATCTTTGAAGGATGCCTGATTTTGCATCTCCAGGCAAGGTTGGAAATTTATCACATGCCTTTCAATACATTTTTAACCCCAATGAATCCTTCTTGATCTTCGGAAAATCCAAGAAAGACTTCAAATTTAGTCTTGCCACCAAGAGGCTGTCACCGTATAATTTTAAGCTTTTAGGTAG
>JBGOVH010000098.1:0-7744 GCA_041478005.1 Terriglobia bacterium
CAAGGTGTGAAAAAATTGCAGTAACGACTTCAGTCGTTCCTCCTCGGCATGAACAGCGTGACTAAAGTCGTTACTACGGGTTGTTTGTGTCCCCGGCGATTATTTTTCACACCTTTTGACTTATCAGACATTTATACTAATTATGAGTGTGGTAGTTGTCCAGAGGATTGCGGAGGCGGATCTTGGAGCTGGCCGGCCTTCGCACCGGATATAGATCCTGTCCAATGGAGAACATTGTGAATCGTTTGCTTCACCTCAACGTTTCCCATTTTTCGGTCTGTCTGCCGATCATGATTCTCCTGACGCTGGTGCGTCACAATTCACCCTCTAGTTCTATTTCTTCCGAAGAACCTTTCTTTGAACAGTTTCCACTGAAGACTCAGAAAGCACCGGAACGCAAAGTCATCTATAGTCAATCTGCTTTTGCCTACAACCACATTCCATCGATTACTCGGGCTCCAGATGGGCGCCTCTTCCTGTGTTGGATCGCTGAGATCGGATTCGCCCGTGGAGGACGAATTGTTGGCGCGTACTCCGACGATGGTGGCAAGACGTGGGGCACTCCAATCGAGTTGATTAATAATCCTGACAGAGACGACGGGGATCCCAGCATCATCGTCGACGGCAAACGACTTATGGTCATCTCAACCAGTATTCGGTTACCTGAGAAAATCGACAAACTTAATCCTTGGCCGGTGAAGTTTGATCGCACCTGGTGGTGGATGACAAGCACCGAAGACGGAGGCAAGACCTGGATGAAACCGGTCTTGGTGGATCGGCCGCACCAATACGCTGGTAAGCGTAGCAATGGACACCGGCTCGGAGACGGCACGCTTGTCCTGGGATATTACTACGAGACTGCCGCAGAAGACGGCAAGGTTCCCGAACTCGAAGCGGACATGCGCGTGGTGTCAGGCATGCTGAGATCGGCTGATGGCGGGAAGACCTGGAAGTCTGGGCAGTCAATCGATATTCCAGGAAAGAGCGGTGCGGACGAGCCTGCGACCGTAGTACTTTCAAGTGGAGAGATCTTTTGTCTGCTTCGTAACAGTACGGATCGACTATATGAAACTCGCAGCCGCGACGGAGGGCTCACCTGGGACAAGCCCAAACCCAGCCCTCTTCCGGCACGTGAAGCCCCGGCTTGGCTGGATCGACTGGAAGATCGGTCGGGAGATGAACTCGTCGTGGTGTGGAACAACTCTCCCGCGACGAGTCGCTTTCCCCCAGTCGTTGGCCATTCTCCGGATGGGGGAAAAACGTGGTCGGAGCCGAAGTTGTTGGCAAATCCTGATCCTCTCGAAGGTTTTCGCGCCGACTATCCGACAATCTGCCAAACCAAAGAAGGTCTCATTGTTGTTGCCTGGCAACAAGAGACGCTGCCGCGGCATTTGGGAAAGGAAATCCACATTGCTCGCTTCAACCGAAGTTGGTTGCTCTCCAAAAATCCCTCGAAATAGCGAGCGTTCCCGAAAAAGATTGCCTCCAATAGCCTTCAGTATTTCACACGGCACCCTCGTCGGGTTACACTCTGGGAAACATTGTGGGATGGTATTTGGGCTACGGACGGCTACGAACCCACAGAAGGGAGTTTGAGGTGGAAATTCTTTGTCAGACGAAGCTCAGCACAGAAAGGAGCCGCTCATGAGCAAGCCAGAGTTCTCAAGAAGAAACTTCTTACGGCGGATCTCGCTCGCCGGCACGGCGCTGGGAGTTTCTTCTTCAGCCATCGCGAGAGATAAATCCGCTACCGAGTGCGGTTCGATTTGGGAACAACTGCCCAAGCAAGAAGGCAACAATCTCAATTTGATTCTTATGGTGAGTGACACATTCCGCCGGGATAACCTGGAATGCTACGGCAGCAAATGGATCGAGTGCCCGAATCTGAACAAGTTCGCCCAAGACTCGATCATCTTGGAAGACGCCTACCCGGAAGGCATGCCGACCATTCCCATCCGCCGGACCTTATGGACGGGACGGCGCATCACTCCATTCCACTACTACCGCCAGTCCGAGCCAGTTCAACTACCAGGCTGGCATCCGCTTTTCAATGAAGATGTCACGTTGAGCGAAGTGCTGCTCGAAGCGGGATACATCCCTGCACTCATCAGCGATATTCCTCATCTGCAAAGGCCCGGCAGAGATTTTCATCGTGGCTATCGAGTCTATGAGTGGATTCGCGGACAGGAAACCGACTACTATGGCACCTCGCCGCACAAGTACCTCGATGTGAGCGATATTGTTCCGCAAGATTACCTATCCCAAATCAAAAACCTTCACGAATTCCTGAGCCAATACAAGGCTAATCGTCAACGTTGGCGACAGGAGGGCGAATCACTGGTCGAGTTGGTAGCCCGGGCCGCCATCCGCTGGCTGAAGGAGAATCACGATCAGAAGCCATTCTTTTTACATATTGAGGCCTTCGATCCCCATGAACCCTGGGATCCTCCACCCCGTTTTCTGGAGAAGTACATGCCCAATGCCTCCGGCTACAGCTGGATCGAGCCGCCTTACGCAAACGTCAAGCTCCCGGCAGAAGCGAAGCAGCGCATGCGCGCGAACTATGCGGCCGAGACGACCTGCGTGGACTTCTGGCTCGGCAAAGTTTTGGACACGATCGGGGAACTCGGGCTGTTCGATAACTCCATGGTGGTTTTTCTTGCTGATCACGGTGCTCTCCTGGGCGAACAGGACCAGTTTCTCAAAGGCCCGGAAAAGTTGCGCGGCCAGGTAACCCACATCCCACTGCTGATCCGGATGCCGGGCAAGCAATTTGCGGGAAGAAGAGTCTCGGGCTTCGTTCAGGTCCCCGACGTCATGCCGACTCTGCTGTCTCTTCTGGGACTGAACCCCCCCTCGCGAGTGACCGGAACTGATTTCTGGCCATTGGTAACTGGGCAGACTCGCAGCTTGCGAGAGTTCGCCGTCCAAGCCTATGGATGGATCGCGGCCATCCGCACCAGGGAGTGGAACTACAGCCAGATCTGGAAGCCGAAGGCCTACGAAGCCGAATACCCCCCGCAACTCTACAACCTGGTCAAAGACCCGGAAGAGTTGACTAATGTTGCAGACAAGCACCCTGACGTGGTTCGCCGGCTCTCGAGTCAGCTCAAGGAATATCTGGACTCCGGAAGAGAAGTCACCCGTGGCAGCTTCCACGAAAAAGAAAGTTTCCATACCGGAGCAGTTTACGTGAAAGGCGTTCGCTGAAACGCGATGTCAAATGAGCTCATTAATCGGCTGGCCAGTCTTGTCTTCGATAGAGTTAGCGATTTTGACCGGCCAGCCGATCGGAGTGATGTACTCCTTGGCCCAGTCAATCCCAAAAGCCTTGTAAATAGTGGCAAACAGATCTCCCATCGTCACCATTCGATCCGCCACGTAGGCGCCTTTGATTCACAAAAGGATTACACGACTCCCGAAGCGTCCTCCCGACTTCTTCGTCCTCTACTTGTCGCCAGCCTCTCTATCTGTTCGCTGTTCGCCGGCGCAAAAAAAAGCCGCCTACTCCTTTGTTGAAAAGGATCGGCGGCATGATTATTCCTTCTTTCCCGCCCAAGCTTTAGAAAGTGCGCCACACAAGAACAAAAGTCCTTCCGGAAGGTGAATTCCGAGAGGCCCCAGTGTCTTGGAAACTTCAGAAGATAAACTTCAGGGCAAGTTGAATGATCCTGGGAGTATTGGCCGCGCCGCGAATCCTCCCAAAGTTGCCGGGACTATTGACATTAGCGGAGGGGCCTGAGAAGACAACCCGGTTGAAGAGGTTGAAGAACTCCGTTCGGAATTCCAAGTATTTCGACTCTCTGAAGTAAATCCTCTTGAACACTGAAAAGTCTTCGTTATAGAAGGCAGGGACGCGGACACTCGGCATAGTTCGTGGCGAATTGCCGATCGTAAATGGGGCCGGCTGGCCGAAGGCATCGATATTGAGGTATCGGTCTTTAGCTGGATCAAATGAGCCCATGTCAACCGAAGTACGAACGTTTGGAGAAATCCAGTTCGGCCGATTGCTGCCGCCAAACAATGGCAGACCCGGTCCCCCAGAAACGCGAACCGGAGTTCCTGATTGATACCTTTCGATGGAGTTAATCTGCCAACCGCCAAGGAGGTGGTTTGCGACCGGGTTCCAGTTGTTCCCGAATTTCTTGTTCCGTCCGAAGGGCATTTCATAGGTCCACGAAAGAACGAAAACGTGCGTGCGGTCGATTGGAGCAATGGATTTTTCGAGCTTGCGATTAAACGTGTCAATGCCCTTGTTCCCACCGCCGCCAAAGAGATCTCCAAAAGTGTCGCTTCCTGCAAACCCGATGTTCTTGGATAAGGTGTAGGCGCCCAGGAACGACAACCCGTTAGAGTACCTTTTTTGCAACCGAACCTGCAGAGAGTGGTACACGTTGTAGCCTGTGGGCTGGAACTGATCCCAGATGGTGGTGTACTGAGGGTAGGGCCTTAGAGCTTGGGATACCGATCCCTGGAAGCTTGGATAGGGCCGGGTGATGCCCGCTGCAGCAGCTTCTGGGGAGTTAATATCTGCATTCAACGTGTTCCCTAAACTCAAGTACCTGGAGTCAACCTGATTGATATCTTCAAGGCCCGTCCAAAGTCCGTTTGTCTTAGATGCCACATAGGACGTATCCAACAGAATGTTAAAGGGAAGTTCACGCTGGATATCCAGCGTCCAACTCTGCATCAGTGCCGGCCGGTAGGCATTGGAATTGACCCAAGTCGCTGAACCGCCATTATTCTGAGAAGGATCAAAACTTGGTAGCGTCACCGGAGGTGGGGGCCACCCATCATCCAGCTTGAATGCCGGATGAACCCCCTGGTCGGTGGAAGAAAGAGCCTGAAGCAATCCAAACCCGGAATTCCAGAAGATCCCGCTGTTTACTCGCCCGTAATTTGGATAGATGCGGAACAGACCATATCCAAGGCGGACCACAGTCTTGTCTTTCCAGGCATAACTTAAACCGACGCGGGGCGAAAACGATTTGTTATAGCTGCCAAAAACGTTCTTGGTGCCTGTACGTCCCTGGCCGTCACCCAGGAAGATCAGGGCTCCGGGCCGACCATCGGCCCCTGGATTCGGCCTATTCAGATCGAGCATCGACATAATTCCATCTTTCTCGATAGCGTATGAAGGCAGCTCGTAGCGCAAGCCCAGGCTGAGTGTGAGGTTAGGTTTCAGTTTGACTGTGTCATCAACGTAGCCAGCCCACATTTTGTCGCGGAAAGTCTGCACTGGAGCCGGGATTTGCCTAAATGAAGAGAAAACTTCTCCCAGCATGAAACTGGCGAAGGCATTGCCGAAATTGGAAAAATCGGGACTGTTCGGCTGCGAGGTCGAGAGCTGGCTGAATTCGAAGGTCCCGGCAACATTGTCAAGATCCCGTGCCAGATTGCTTCGAAACCGGAACATGGTCCCGAACTTGAATTGGTGCTTTCCCCGGATCCAGGTTAAGTCGTCCACTGCTGTAATATTCTTATATTTCTGCGGATCATATCCGTTTTCCTGGGCGTTACCAAGCCACTGGTAGATGTTCGCTTGTCCTGTAGTCTGGTCGAAGTAGAGGTCGGGATAACCATTGGCGTCGGCAGGAATACCGGGTATCTTGAGCGTCTGGTTGCCCTTTCTCTCGTCCACCTTCCAGAGGGTCCAGGTCGGCTGGGTCGGCGTGTAGCCAAAGCCGGCATGGTTCACCAGAGTCGGACTGATGTTATAGAAGTGATTCAGGCGCAGACCTGAAGCAAGGGTCGGGGTCTTTCGAAATCCCGGATTCCACTCGCCAGCCACAGGCCCGTTGATGACCGTATCGTTGGTCACCCGCCAGAAGGCGCCTGAGATGCTCTGCTTTGGAGTGATTACATGGTCGATCTTAAGACTCCAGGCATGTTCCGTGCTCGGTTGGTTAGAACGATCAACGTAGTTGTTAAAGACGCTGCCCGCCAAGTCCAGGGCTGGAAGGAGTCCGATGGCTCGAACGGCGATGGGGCTGATCCGGTTCGCAGGAATGATGTTGCCCGGAAATGGATCGCGCACAAATCCACCCTTGCCGTCCGACCGGGTCGTGGCCGGATCAAAGATCGGAGCCGGATAGTCGGAGAAGTCACCCACCCGCTGCTTCTCGGTGGGGAGAGTGAGCAGCCCCGCTCTAGGAAGTCCACCCCTCAGCGTGAAGCCGGAATACGCAAAGAAAAACTGGGTCTTGTCTTTAATGATCGGCCCACCTACCGTGCCCCCGAACTCGTTCTGTCGGAGCACCGGCTTGTCGGAGCTGAAAAAGCCCCTGGCATCCAGAATGTCATTGCGAAGAAACTCGAAGAGGTTTCCATGAAAGCTGTTGCCCCCGGATTTCATAGCGAAATTCTCGACTCCAAATCCCAATCCGTATTCCGCGGGGTACAGGGTATTCTGTACCTTGAATTCACTCACAGCCTCATACGGGGGTGTAGCCTCTGCAACGAAGCCGGGCGCTCCGAAGTTCTGCATGTCGATTCCATCAATGAGAATCTCCTGACTAAAACCCGGTGCGCCGTTGATGGACTTGCTCCACTGGGTTCCGGTCACACCCGGCGTCAGAAAGATGAAATTCTCGATCTGTCGGCGGCCACTCGCGCCGATCTGGGAGTCACCCCCCAGAGAGATCGGGAGGTCAAGCATATCTTTCTCCGGCATGACGGTGCCAATTTCGGGGGAACTGGTCTGGAGCTGGACAACATCGGCGACCACATCCAACGTCTGTGTCACTTCGCCCACCGTCAGGCTAATGTTCAGATTCGTGGTGGTTGCGGTGCTAATCTCCACCGGTTCGCGCGTTGCCGTCTTGAATCCTGCTTTGGTTGCACTCACTCGATACCGCCCAGGTGGAAGACCACTGATCAGATAAATGCCATCGGCAGTGGAACTCCCAGAGTAATTCGTAGCCGTACTCAGATTGACCACCTTAATGCTGGCATCTGGAATGGTCGCTCCGCTGGGATCAGTGACGTTGCCAGTAAGTCCGCCAAAGCTTCCTTGGCCCCAAGCCAGGACACTCATAGCTGCTGAAGCCAAAATCACTAAACAAAAGGACCGCATTCGAACTCCCATACATCCTCCTTATATAATATAATTGTCCAAACAATAGAGGGAAAACGTGTCATTGCGGTGAATAATGTCAAAGGGATTCAAACCCAAGCCAAATTCTGCGGCTTTGGGAAGATGGAATCTGTTGTCCTGAAAGTGGTTAAAAAAACGATGATCGAATATTAAACTAATGAATGAACTGAGCATTTGTCAAGCAATTTTATTATTAGGAGGCGGTGCGGGCGGCTTTCTCACCCGTCAGAAAATTATGATTTACATGTAATCGATCATCGTCTACAATTCAGCTTGGGAACCTGAGTCCCTGCGTTGGAGTCGCCCTCCGGTTTACTGGTTTTCTTGATTTCTACAAATCTCACTAAGCTATATGGTTGGTCTGACTCACGTCTCTGTTTCTCTGGCTGAGCCAGCTATTCTCAAAATCTTAAGTCTATGACATTCGCTCCTATTGGCAATAACAACAGGAAATTCCGGGTGGCAGAAGAAATACGGGATGCCATTATTGAAGGACGCTTAAGCCCGGGAGAAAAGATTGTGGAGCGAAAGCTCGCTGAAGGATTCCGCACCAGCGTCACAACCGTCCGCGAGGCTCTCATCCAGCTAGAGCAAGAGGGCTTTATTACCAAGATTGCCAATACCAAAAGCTTTGTGACCAAGTTCAGC
>JBGOVH010000237.1:0-5114 GCA_041478005.1 Terriglobia bacterium
ATCCGGCAACTGGAGAAATGACTTACTGCAATGGTGGCCATAACCCTCCACTGCTTCTTCGTTCAAATGGAAAGACCGAATGGCTCGACGGTGGAGGTCCTGTTCTTGGAATTCTGCCTGGAATTGCATATGAGGAGCAGCGCTGCCAGATGAATCCGGGAGATGTGGCCATTCTTTTTAGCGATGGTGTTACGGAGGCATGCAATCCTGCCGGAGAGGAGTTTGGAGAGAAGCGGCTTGCCGAAACCCTTATGCAGGTTCGTCATGAGCCTGCCGAAGTGATCCTCCTGTCGTTGACGCAAGCTGTCCAAGACTGGATTGCCGGCGCGCCCGCCGCTGATGATATTACCTTGGTTGTCGCCCGCAAGACAGCAACTTCCTAGCCACGCCATTGACTCAGTTTATGACCCAAAAATCGAGCGCTTACTCCGTTTCTGAGAGTTGCTTTTCAATGGCAGCCAGGGATGATTCCAGGAACTGATGGTAGCGCGGGTTCTCAGTGGTTTCCAGATCCTTGACGATTCGGATTTTGGCCAGGAGCAGGGCTTCACGCTCCCGCGAAATGCGAACTGGTTTGGCTGTGATGTGGCGAGCTGGGGCAACTGGCACTTTCTTCTTGCCGACAGACTCTTCAATTTGCCCTTCTACAGATTTACTTTCCCAACCTCTGGCCATAAGATTTCTCCTCCACCCCGATGCACCCAATCGGTCTGCAAACTCACGGCAAGTACTCTAACGCGCATTTCTCACTACCAGGACACTAAGAAGAACAGCAGGACTCAATTTTGTTGATGGAGAAACGAGGGGAGTCAGAGAAGCCTGCCCAGCACCGTGGCTAATACCTTTTATGAAAGATCTCGCTAATTTCTGAACGTCCGCATTATACATCAATTACTTGAAACTTTGTGATAATGTTTCACTTTTTTGAAGAGGACCGCAAACATATGTCCAATTATTTGGAAGTGGCCGTTGAAGCTGCCAAGCTAGGCGGAGAGGTTCTCAAACAGTACTATAGGCAAATCAAGAGAATTGAATACAAGGGAGAAACTGATCTTGTGACCGAAGTCGATAAGCGATCAGAAAAGCTTGTCACCGATCTTCTAAGCGCCCGCTTTCCCCAGCACTCGATCCTGGCTGAAGAAGGGACTGAGATGACCAGACCTTCCGAGTTCAAATGGGTGATCGACCCACTCGATGGGACTACCAATTATGCCCACGACTATCCGCTCTTTTGCGTTTCTGTGGCCCTGGAGAAAAAAGGAGAAGTCATAACGGGAGCTGTTTTTAATCCTATTGCTGACGAGTTGTTTGTTGCTGAAAAAGGGGACGGCGCGTACCTCAATGGGAAAAAAATTCAGGTCTCACAGGTGGCTAATCTAAGACAGTCCCTGCTTTCTACTGGATTTCCCTACGACGTAATAGAGAACCCAGCTAACGCATTGAAATATTTTGGGGCATTCATAGAAAAAGCCCAAGCCGTTCGTCGTGACGGGTCTGCAGCATTGGATTTGTGTTATTTAGCCATGGGGCGGTTTGATGGTTTCTGGGAGGTTCGTTTAAAACCGTGGGATACAGCTGCAGGCTCTCTTGTTGTGACAGAAGCGGGCGGGAAGGTCACGGATTTCAAGAACAATCATTATTCAATTTACCAGGTTCAAACTTTGGCCAGCAACGGGCTGATCCACGAGCAAATGCGAGAGGTAATGCAACGGGTGAACGCGCACTAGTATTAGGCTGCATACGTTCGCCGACATTTGTTGTAGCCGGGAACGTTGACCCAGCCGGCCTCAACATGGCCGGCTACAACACGAACTTCCGCAACTTAGTACTAGCTTGAGGAGGACCAGCCTGATCAACTCACGACCAAGAATAATGTTTTTCAGTTTGGTTTTGTTGCTAACGCTAGCTTTCGGCTCATCGTGTCTGGCCCATATGACAGGAGTGAGCTACGCTGAAATTCAAATCTATCAGAAGCAGATTGACGTTCAACTCCGGTTTAATCTTCTCGAACTCAAGTTTGCGACTCAACTTGACAAGAATGCAGACCTTCTGATAACCGACGAAGAAATTCAAACGGGTTTCCCCCAGTTCGCGCCACTCTTGTTCGAGCAGTTTCAGATTAAAAGTGCCGGGGAATCAGGGCAGGGAATCCTCAGACAGCTGATCTTCCAGCCTGAGCGAGGCGAACTGGAATGCAGGATATCTTATACTTTTTCCCGGCCGCTGGATGATGTCTGGATGGGAGTCACGTTGCATAACTTGACCAATTCCGGCCATTGGAACGTGGCCCAGATCTACTATGATCATCAGCAAGAACAACGCTTCTTCAATTTGGAGAATCCTGAGTCTAGAATTGAATTACGACGGAGCCTGAAAAGTTACTGCAAACTTGGTTTTCGTTTCTTGGGTTTGGCTGTTTGGAGGATTGTAACTGGTTATGATTGTCTGGCCTTTTTGGCAGGATTGCTCCTAACGGGAAAATCCTGGCGAACTTTTCTTTTCCCGCCCGGCTTGTTCTTGTTTGGCCAGCTACTGACTTTTATTTGGGGAGTGTCCGGAAGGCCCGTTCCACCTGTCCAGTTTTTGAATTCAGCCGTAGCCTTAAGTGCCATCTACATCTTTGCCGAAAACCTTCTGGTCAAAGACACAGGCCATCGTGGGCTCATCGCAGCATTTTTTGGGCTGATCTACGGACTGAGTTTCGCCACTCTCGTCAAAGATGCAGGCTTGCCTCAAAAAGGTCTGTTCACCGCGCTGGTCTCCTACAATTCAGGTATTCTCTTGGTTGTGGCGTGCAGTTCCTTTACCCTTTACGGGTTGACATCCTACTTGGATCGATACAAATGGCGGCGACCGGTGACCTCTTTGGTTTCTCTCTGTTTCATAAGTATCGGACTTTTCAGATTTATTCAGCGACTCTGATTTGCAATTGAACTTAGAACGTAGGGTGCGTTAGCGCAGCGTAACGCACGTCCTTTGAATTTGGCTTGTTGCCAATGCACGTCGCCCCACTCTAACGGAGGCAGAATGAAAAAACTTCTTCTCGTCGTTTTGATTCTCGCCTTCAGTCTCAGACTTCATCTACCGGTTCAGGCAGAATCTTTGAATGAACCCAAGATGAAGAAAACCAATCGGGGAGTGAATCCACACGAGGTCACCTTCAAACAAGGGGCAGGCAAGGTAGAAATCTTCATCAAAGGCCAGCCTTTCACCACTTATTATTATGAAGGCTTCAATAAGCCCATTTTCTTTCCATTGCGCGCCTCCAGCGGAACGGTGGTGACGCGTGGGTATCCCATGATGTCTGATATCCCGGGAGAGGCAAGAGATCATCCTCATCATAAGGGACTCTGGTTCACTCATGGCGACGTCAACGGCATTGATTTCTGGGGAGAAGACCCAAAATCTGGAAAGATTGTTCATCGCGAGTTTAAGAATTTCAAGGAAGGTAAAAAGATCGGAATCCTGGAATCTGAAAATGAGTGGGTTCTTCCTGACGGGAAAGTGGTCTTGAAAGAACTCCGGGAAGTCACCATTCACAGTCTGCCTGGTGTTCGAATCATGGACTTCCGCTTCAAGCTAACCCCGGTTGAAACACCGGTCAAGTTTGGGGATACCAAGGAAGGGACCTTTGGTATCCGTTTGGCCCAACCCTTTTCGGACAAGGAGGGAGGGCGCATGGAAAACTCTCGTGGAGGGGTTGGCGAATCTCAATGCTGGGGCAAGCAAGCTGAGTGGGTAAATTACACCGCCAGGATCAAGAATGAAACTGTCGGCGTCGCGATTTTCGACCACCCCAGAAGTTTCCGTCACCCTACTTATTGGCATGCGCGTGGCTATACCCTTTTTGCGGCGAATCCTTTTGGACTCCACGATTTCTATGACGACAAGACGAAGGATGGGAGCCACACCCTGAACAAGGGAGAGTCCTTAATTTTTCGATATCGAGTCCACATTCATTCTGGAAATACCCAGGAAGCCAAAATCGCGCAAGAGTATAAAGCTTACCTCTCAGAAGAGCCTTAATGCAGGTTAGTATTGGCTCAGTGTGAAAAAAATCGATCTCACCTCTAACTCACGCTTGAAGATTATTGGCGTCATGGGCTCGGGAACAAACCCGCACCATGCACTCTCACAGCCATTGGGCCGGCTGATTGGGGAATTGGGCTGTCACTTACTTACTGGCGGGGGTGAAGGGGTGATGGAAGCGGTTAGCGAGACATTCTTTCATGTACCAGACCGGAAAGGAAAGGTAATCGGCATCATCCGTGCCGGAAGTACAGAGCATCTTGGACCAGAGAGGAAGCCACGTCACTACAAATCATTTGGGCCTCCCAATCCATGGGTAGAAATTCCCATCTTTACCCATTTACCTCACAGTGGGAGCGAAGGCAAGGAGGACTTGAGTCGAAATCACATCAACGTCCTTTCATCAGATGTTATCGTAGCCCTGCCAGGAGAGGCCGGAACGCTTTCGGAAGTAGAACTGACCGTCGAATATCAGCGGCCACTAATTCTGTTCCTTGGGGCAGATACGATCAACGGCCGCAATGCAGCCAGTTTTGAAAGGGAATACTCCGACTCCATTCAGATTGCTGCCGATGTTGGAGAAGTCGAAGCGAAACTCAGGGGTTTTTTAAGGAGGTGACCCGATGCCTATTGGCTATCACGGGACTTTGCTTTGGTTCACCTCTCGACGCACACCTCACGGCTAGAAAGGATGGTCGGAAGAGTGAGGGTTGAAGAAACCGCCCGTCTGGAGCAACAATTCGGGCGCGACGTTCATACTGCCGCTGTCGTTCCTGCGGGTGAGCGGCGAATGGAACGCCCCCTCCATCGCGCGTTCATCCAGCGTGTTGCGGGAGCCCCGCTCCACCCTTTGTACTTTGCCGCCGTAGCGGATTACTTACCCCGGCAAATTGTGGTTTATTCACCGGCTCAATACTGCTATGCTTGGCCCCAATTGATCATCAATTGGAGACTTCTTTCTGAGATATCCGGATCATGTTATTTAAGGCGCTAAGCGCTGCAGTCTACGGGATTGATGCCTATATCGTGGAGGTGGAGGTTGACGTTTCGGCTGGCAATGGGATTTTCTTGACTGTGGGTCTGCC
>JBGOVH010000088.1:0-8312 GCA_041478005.1 Terriglobia bacterium
AGGGCTGATCTTGCCCGCCTATGATTATTGCTTGAAATGTTCGCATACATTCAATGTCCTCGATGCACGTGGCGCGATTGGTGTCTCAGAAAGGATGCGAATGATCCAGAGAGTTCGATCTCTAGCGTGCAGAATCGCATCAGGGTACCTCAAAGCGCCGGACTCCGGAAAGGCTTCTCCAGCAAATTAAGTTAGAACACGCGTGGTTCTAAAACTAAAGATAATAGTTATATATTTATATTAAGGAGTTTGATTTAATTGGACTTAGAATTCACAATTGAGGTCGGTTGCGAAGAGCTTCCGGCCCGCCATGTTAGCCCAGCTCTTGAACAACTAAAAGAGAAGTTGCACCATATGCTCTCCCAGCAACTCATTGAACACAGTCCAATAGAAGCATTTGCCACACCTCGCCGACTCATCGTTAATATTTCTCGTGTTTCAGCCAATCAGCCGGATCGAGTTGAGATTGTGACGGGTCCTCCTTTGGCTGCTGCCTATGACAACCAGAGTCAGCCTACCCGTGCCGCCTACGGTTTCGCTGCGAAATACCAACTAAAAGTTGATCAGCTGAAGTGTATTGAAACTGAAAAAGGTAAGTATCTAGGTTTTGAAAAACAGGTTCCGGGCAGAAAGGCAGAGGAAGTGTTGGCGGAAGGAATTCCAGTCGTTTTGTCCTCGATTGACTTTCCCAAGAAGATGATTTGGGAAGAGAGTCATTTCTTGTTCGCACGCCCGATTCGATGGCTACTTTGCCTGTTGGGTGGCAAAGTCATTCCAGTAAGAATCGCTGGGCTTGATTCCTCTAACAAGACTTTCGGCCATCGTATTCTTGCAAGGAACTCAGAAGTACAAGTTTCTGATTTTGAAGGGTATAAATCAGCAATGAGTAAGTTAAAGGTTCAGTATGATCCGGAGGTCCGGCTAAGGAAAATTAAGGATGATCTTAAACAAAAAGCTGACAATGCAGGAGGCAAGCTAATAGCAGATGATTTCTTACTTAAAACGGTAGTCTATTTGAATGAATACCCGTCGGTAATTTGTGGCGATTTCGACCAAGCTTTCTTGAGACTTCCCGCTGAGGTGCTGATTACCGTGATGCGAGAGCATCAAAAGTACTTCTCATTATCGGATGATCGTGGGCAATTGCTTCCGAGGTTCCTGGCTGTTGTTGATTCAGACGAGCAGCACCACGACAGAATCAGGTTGGGGCACGAAAGGGTACTGAGAGCCAGGTTAGCAGATGCCGCCTTCTTCTGGGACGTGGATCAGAAGGTTCTCCTGGAAGATCGGGTTCAAAAACTCAGTGGAATCATATTTCAGGCAAAGTTGGGCACTGTTTCTGAAAAAACTAAGCGCTTGATTCTGCTTTCCGAAAATTTGACAAAATCTTCAGGAAATTCACAGCTATTGCCCAATGTCCGCTTGGCTGCTCGGCTGTCTAAGGCTGACCTGACTACTGAGATGGTCAAAGCATTCCCCAATCTGCAGGGAGTGATAGGCGGTCTCTATGCTCGATCTCAGGGATTGCCAGAGCCAGTGGCCATAGCGATTTATGACCACTATCGCCCTCTCGCACTTGAAGAGGCAACCCCTCGCACGCTAGAAGGAGCACTCCTGTCGATTGCGGATAAACTGGACTCTGTCATTGGTGCCTTTTCTATCGGTTTGGTGCCGACTGGATCTAAAGATCCTTTGGCCATTCGGCGTCAGACCCTGGGTATTATCAAAGTTTTACTTGATCAAAAGCTTTCTATCTCAATTAGAAAAATATGTAATAAGGCATTCTCAAGGCTGAAGAAATACTCAGCTAGAGGTTTTGAGGAGACCTATGAAGACTTCGGTGCTTTCATGAGAGAACGAATGCGTCACGTTTTTAAGGAGCAAGGTTACCGCTATGATGAAATTAATGCGGTCATTGAAATAAATGGCGATAATCCATTGCTTTGTCATGATATTCTTAAAGCAATATCTGCGATGAGAAATAGCGATGACTTCCATTCGGTTTCACGAAGCTTTAAACGGATCAAGAATATCATTCTTAAAGCGGGGATAAAAACGGATGAGGATTTCATAGTAGTACCGGAATTATTTGAAGCTGAGGAAGAGAGAAACTTATATCGACTGGTCAAATCCATTGGAGCCAGAGTGAAACGTGCGCGTGCGTCTGGGAATTACTTGGAAGCATTTTCAATGATTGCAACGTTGCGGCCACAGGTGGATTCTTTTTTTGAAAAGGTGTTAGTCATGTCCGAGAGTCCAAAAGTCCAGAAGAATCGACTCTCATTGCTAGGCAGTCTTGCACAAGTTTTTCTGAGTTTGGCTGATGTTTCAGAAATTGTGATGTCCCCCAACTGATGTCGTCATGTCGACAGGATCCAGAGTGTCAGGAAATTTTCGGGAGTGCACGAAGTTGTGACGAGGTACTTGAGATCGCGTTTTGCGGGTTGCCTCTTCGCAACTGCAGCACATCGTTTGTAGCAAGTCATCATTATTTTGATCATAGAAAAGGAGAAGTGTCAGGAATGGCCAACAAGTATGTTTATTTCTTTGGAAATGGAAAAGCAGATGGCAGAGCGGAGATGAAACCTTTATTAGGTGGTAAGGGAGCGAATTTGGCTGAAATGACGAACATCGGGCTGCCCGTCCCTTCTGGCTTTACTATCTCGACTGAAGTCTGTACCCACTATTATGAGAATAAGAAGAAGTACCCCAAAGAGCTCGAAAAACAAGTTGATGCCTCACTGAAAAAAATGGAAAAAACCGTGGGGATGAAGTTTGGAGATGCCAAAAACCCTTTGCTTGTTTCGGTTCGTTCTGGAGCTCGGGCTTCGATGCCAGGAATGATGGATACGATTCTGAATCTGGGTTTGAATGACGTCACGGTTCAAGGGCTCATTAAGAAAACTAGCAATGAGCGCTTTGCATGGGACTCTTATCGCAGGTTTGTTCAAATGTACGGAGATGTGGTTCTCGGCTTGAAACCCCAACATAAGGATGAAATCGATCCCTTCGAACAAATTATCGATGAGGTGAAGGAGAAGAAGGGTGCTCGACTTGATACCCAGTTAGACACGGCTGACTTGAAAGAGTTAGTTCAGCTTTTCAAGCAGGCCATCCACGATCGGCTGAAAGTCAATTTCCCTAGTGATCCATATGAACAACTATGGGGTGCTGTTGGCGCTGTTTTTGGTTCTTGGATGAATGAGCGAGCTATCGCTTATCGGAAAATGAACGATATTCCCGCAAGCTGGGGGACAGCGGTGAATGTCCAGGCTATGGTCTTTGGGAACATGGGATCAGACTCGGGCTCTGGTGTGGCATTCACTCGCGACGCCGCAATTGGCGAAAATGTCTTTTATGGTGAGTATCTGATCAATGCCCAGGGAGAGGATGTGGTTTCTGGAGCAAGAACACCAGAACCAATCGCGGAGCTGGCAAGAGAGAATCCCAAGATCTACAGCCAACTCGAAAAAGTCAGAAAAACTCTTGAGAACCACTATCGGGATATGATGGATATCGAATTCACCATCCAGCAAGGAAAGCTCTACATGCTGCAGTGTCGTGTGGGAAAGAGAACGGCATTTGCTGCCATCAGGATTGCTGTGGATATGGTGGAAGAAAAATTGATTTCTGAAAAGGAAGCTCTTCAGCGTATCGAACCCGACCAGCTCAACCAGCTTTTAAGGCCGATATTTGACACTCGCGAAAAGAAAAAAGCTGTGGAGTCTGGCCGGCTGATAGCGAAAGGGCTAAACGCAGGCCCGGGAGCGGCATGCGGGCGGGTTGTTTTTAATGCTCCGGACGCTGAAGAATGGAAGCGTCGTGGAGAGCACGTCATTTTGACTCGTATCGAGACCTCTCCAGAAGATATTAAAGGGATGGATGCTGCGGAAGGTATTGTCACTGGCCGTGGCGGCGCCACGTCCCACGCCGCTCTGGTGGCTCGCCAAATGGGCAAAGTCTGCGTCGCCGGATGTAGTTCCCTTGCCATTGATTATGTGAAGCGGGAAATGCGGGTTGGAGACGTCATTGTTAAGGAGGGGGACTACATCTCCATCGATGGAACGACAGGAGAAGTGTTGCTTGGGAAAATTCAAACAAAACCTTCCGAGGTTCTGCAAGTTCTCTTGGACAGGACTCTCGATCCCCAGAACGCTCCTGTCTATCAGGAATACGCAAAAATCATGAGCTGGGCTGATCGTTATCGGACTTTGAAAATTCGCACCAACGCGGACCAACCGGACCAGGCATCGACCGCGATTGCGTTTGGGGCAGAAGGCATCGGATTATGCAGAACGGAGCACATGTTTTTTGGCGAGGGGAAAATCGGCCCAATGAGGGAAATGATTTTGGCTGATAATGCCGACCAGCGACGCAAAGCCCTCGAAAAGCTCCTACCAGTGCAGAGAGCTGATTTTGAGGGAATTTTTGAGGTCATGAATGGCAGACCTGTGACCATTAGAACCATCGATCCCCCATTACACGAGTTTGTCCCGCATGAGGAAACCGCTCAACGGGAGCTGGCAGCCCAGATGGGCATCGAATACGAGAAAGTTCGTCAAAAGGTGGAGTCTCTTCATGAGTTCAACCCCATGTTGGGTTTCCGTGGTTGCCGCTTGGGAATCGTTTACCCCGAGATTACCGAGATGCAAGCCCGGGCTATTTTCGAGGCGGCTGCCAATGTGCGCAAAAGGGGAACTAAAGTAGAACCCGAGATTATGATTCCACTAGTGGGGAACCATAAGGAATTCGAACACCAAGCAGAGATTGTCAGGCGCGTTGCAGAGGAAGTGATCAAATCAGAGAAAGTGAAGTTGAACTATCTGGTTGGAACCATGATTGAAATTCCGCGGGGAGCGCTTACTGCGGACGAGATTGCTAAAACAGCCGAGTTTTTCAGTTTCGGAACAAACGACTTGACACAAACGACGCTCGGCGTAAGTCGGGATGATTCCGGTCGCTTTCTGATTCCTTATGTTGAGATGGAGATCTACAACAAAGATCCCTTCGAAGCTCTGGATAGAAACGGTGTGGGAGAATTAATGAAGATTGCCATTACCAGGGGGCGTGAAACTCGCCCCGGCATTAAGATTGGAATATGCGGTGAGCACGGAGGAGAGCCCAGCAGCGTGGAGTTCTGCCATATGATCGGGCAGGATTATGTGAGTTGTTCCCCCTTTCGGGTTCCCATTGCTAAACTGGCCGCAGCTCGAGCCGCACTGAAGTATCCACAAGGGAAGAAATCTTCCAAGAAGACTTCAAAGAAAAAAGGGAAGTCACGAGTTCATGATTCTAAGATTTTTTAAATTAGCAAGATAAGTATTAAAGTTTTAAGTCTTTGATTAGGTAACTCAGACGCGATGACAGTTAGTCTCGTGACGGGGGAGCACTGCCCGTCACCCCAGCTACTTTTGAGTCTCTCTTTCTCCCTCCCAAGTTCCTTTTCGTCCTGTTTCATCCTTCCAGGTTGCGGTCATCTTATTCTTCTCGACAGTCACACTGGAAATGAATCGGTTGTCATCGGTGGAATTGATAAGTTCCAGTTTGTTTCCTTGGATGGTCCCTTTCGAGATAGAATAAGTGTCTCCTCCCATGATTGTGACTGTCCCTGTTACAGTTTCACCTGACTGTTTCAGCTCCAAAACGAACTGCACATCTTCATCTGCTAACCCTTTGCCATTACAGTTCCATTTTCCTGTTACATCTTCAAAAGAAAAGGATGAAGTCAGTGTCAGAAATTGAAAGCAGAGCCAAAGCCCGACAACTCTTCTAGAAATCTTGAACATAGATCCTCCGTTGATTTTTGTTGAGTTCATTTTGAAAAAATCCGACCCTTCGGGCAATATATGACTTACCTATTTTCTCAGTCAACGAAATTCTTGTTTGCTTTGCCCACTACAGAATCGCGTGAATAAAAAATGCATTCCCTGGTGCAATTCTCGATACTGCAAGACTCAAATCGGATTGATTTGAACTCACTCGTCAATTTTTGTACAACATCATCGGAAGATTTGGGTAGAATAACCGACCGAATTGATTTACGGGCTGTGGATGGATTCTTCCAGTCATATTTTTCACGTCATTTGTTGTTCATAAGAGGAACTCATTATGCGTATTGGAATTCTAACGGGCGGAGGGGATGTGCCCGGGCTCAATCCCTGCATTAAAGCCGTTGTTAACCGGGCCGAGGACGAAGGTCAGGAGGTGATTGGCTTGCGTCGGGGTTGGTGGGGCTTGCTGAATTTTAACCCTGATGACCCTGTATCTTTGAGTAAATGTACGATCAAACTCGATAATAACCACGTAAGAACGATAGACCGCACCGGAGGAACCTTTCTGCATACTTCTCGGACTAATCCGGGGAAAGTAAAAGCGGAAGACATCCCGGAGTTCTTGCGTGAACCGGGATGGGATCCGGAGAAGGATACACTGATTCGTGATTTCACACCTCATGTACTGAAGAATCTGGCTCGACTGAACATTGATGTTTTGATCCCGATCGGCGGCGACGACACTTTAAGTTATGGTGAACGGCTTCACGAGGAGGGATTCCCGATTGTGGCCATTCCAAAAACCATGGACAACGACGTCTATGGAACTGACTATTGCATTGGTTTTTCAACGGCCGTCACGCGCAGTGTTAACTTTTTACATCAGCTTCGAACTTCCGCTGGTTCCCACGAAAGAATTGCTGTCGTGGAACTTTTTGGACGCAACAGTGGGGAGACATCGTTGATCTCATCCTATCTTGCCGGCGTTGATAGGGCCCTCATTTCTGAGGTCCATTTTGATCCGGAAAAATTGGCGAAGTTTGTGCTGGAAGACAAGCGGAACAACCCTAGCAACTATGCCATGGTGACGATTTCCGAAGGAGCCCAAATGGTTGGCGGCAAAATCATCGAATATGGTCAGGCCGACGACTATGGCCATAAGAAGCTGGGCGGGATTGGTTCACTGACAGGCGAAGTTTTGAAACAACTGACCGGGCAGAACATTATCTACCAGCAATTGTCCTATCTTATGCGCAGCGGAGCCCCAGACTCACTGGATTTGATGGTCTCACTGAACTACGCCAACATGTCTATGTCGCTTGTTATGAAAAAGCAATTTGGACGGATGATGGCGATGCACAACGGTATCTATACAAACGTCCCCATCAGCATCATCACTGAGGGGCTCAAAAGGGTTGACGTCGACGAACTCTATGACAAGGAACAATATCGCCCGAAGATTCGAAATGTTGATGGCAAGCCAATGTTTTTGTATTAGGTCTCCAAAATTGGATTTGTGCCAATCCTGACTTCTCTTCGAGCCCCAGGTCATTGGACTGTGATAATATGCCCTCTATGAATGAGAGTGTTTCCCATGATTGGGCCGAAGAAACGCCTGAAGCCAAAGCCCTGTGGTTCTACTCGTTGTCTATACCCGAGAGGATGGAGCTCCTGTGCCTTTTCACCGACCTGGCTCTCGAAAATAATCCTCACATTCAAGACAAGAACGGTTGAATGATACCTCATTTTCGACATGGAGCCTTGTCAACTTCTTCATCGGATCAACTCCCTCTCCCCTGAGGAGAGGGTGGCGCGAGAGCGCCGGGTGAGGGGGACCGGCTCTTATGCCAAGAAAATGTCCAAACTCCAGCGCCTCTGCGAGGCTGAATCTTGAAACCACCAATGACATGAATAAACTGAGAATTATTCTGTCTGAATTCTTTGGTTCCCGTTTTGAAAGAGCAGATCGCTCGAATCCTATCTGACGAATTCCACATCTAAACGCCTAAGACTCGTGAGCAGAGAAACTTTGCTTTGACCTTTGTTCTCTTCGTGTCCTTTGCGACCATAAAGGGCTTTTCGAGTTTGTAATCATCCAAGTGCTTGGCGGGTGTGGTAGAATCTTCGCAGATTCTCCGGGACATACATGGAAACGAGCTCACCAAAACGAATTACCTTTGGCCTTTTTGAAGTCGATCTGCAGGCGGGAGAAGTGCGCAAGAACGGGTTCAAGTTGCGACTGCGCGGGCAGCCGTTTGATATTCTGGCGATGTTGCTGGAACGGCCGGGCGAAGTAATCACGCGAGAAGAGCTGCAGCAGCGGCTCTGGCCCGACGGAACCTTCGTCGACTTCGACCACAGCTTAAATACCGCAGTCAACAAGATCCGAGAAGCGTTGGACGATTCGGCAGAAAATCCACGCTTTGTGGAAACGATTCCTCGGCGTGGGTATCGGTTCATCGCGCCTGTTCAGGGATTCAGAAACCGATCGGAAAGCTCTCAGAATATCAATCCGACTCAAGCTGCTGTTTTGGAATCGGG
>JBGOVH010000207.1:0-5382 GCA_041478005.1 Terriglobia bacterium
ACCGATAATGATGACGATGGGAATGCCTGGGTCCGCGTGAATTTTGTCATGGAAGGAGGAAACTTCGGTTACTGGGGGCCTGGCGGCAGGAGCTGGACGGAAGACAAAGGATCACATTTCCACTCAGAACTTCCGGGAGTGGTTCCCAACATGTTGCGGACCGGCGCTGGCGCTCCTTGTGGACTGGTGGTTTATGAAGGCAAGCTCCTCCCCAGGCAATATCGCGGTATGATGATTCACGCTGAGGCTGGGGCTCGCTCCATCAACACATATTTCATCCAGCCCGAAGGTGCGGGATATTCGGCCCAAGTTCAAGCTACGGTCACTGGGACGGATACCTGGTTTCGCCCTTCAGATGTATGCGTAGCTCCGGATGGAGCCGTTTTTATCAGTGACTGGTACGATCCCGCTGTGGGAGGCCATCAAATGGCCGATACCAAGCGAGGCCGGATCTATCGTCTGGCTCCTCCCGGTTACAAAACTCAAAAGCCAGTTGTGGATCTTGAGAATCCTGCCGGTCTGACTCAGGCCCTGGATTCACCGGCACAGTCTGTTCGTTATTTAGCCTTTACCCGATTGAAAGAACAGGGACCCGCAGCTCTTCCTCTTCTATTGTCGATTTTGAAGCGGGACGATCCCATCTTGAAAGCGCGCGCACTGTGGCTGCTGGGTGGCATTCAAGGTGAAGGAGAAGCGGCCGTCCGTTCTGAATTGATGGACGTGGACTCCAATTTCCGAATGCTGGCGCTTCGCATATTGCGTCTTTACGACAAGGATGTGCCAGGCGCCATCCGCGAATTGCGAAAAGACCGTTCACCTCAGGTGCGCCGGGAGATTGCTTTGGCCTTGCAATACTTGCCATCGGAGCAGGCATTAGAGCCTCTGCTCGCCCTCTGCAAGAAATATGACGGGAAGGACCGGTGGATGCTGGAAGCACTTGGAATTGGGGCGCGGGGCAGGGAAAGCCTTCTCTACCCAAAGTTGCGTGAGGCTTTTCCTGATTCCTGGAATTCGCTTTTAGGACAACTGCTCTGGGAATTCCGGCCTGCGGAGGCTTTGCCTGATCTAATTTCCAATTTCAAAAATGAAAGCTTAACCATTATGCAACGGCTTGAAGTGCTGCAAGCCCTGTCGGCACAAGGTTTGCCTGTCGCAGGAATTTCTTTAGCTGAATTTGTCGCATCAAATGATGCTCCGCAGGAGCTTGTCAGTGCTGCTTTTCAGCGCCTCAATCAGCAGCTCTATAGCGAGGCGATGGAATTGCGCAAGAATCCCCTTGTCATTGCAGCAGTCAAGAAAGCTTTGAAGACCAGCACTCTCCAAGTGCAGGCTCTTGAGTTGGCGGTGGATCTGGAGAACTCAGAACTTGGCCCTGAGCTGCTGGCTCTGGCCAAGTCTACCGAAGTCTCCGCAGAAGCACGCGGATTGGCGATCGTGGCTCTTGGCCGAACTCAGAATGAAAAGTTTCTAGCCGAGCTGGAGAAAATCTCTCAAGCAGAATCTGTGGAACTTCGAGTCCTGGCAGTCGGGGCAATTGGTTATATCAAGCCCAAAGGTTTGGAAGAGCAGATGAAACGACTCGTTCTGAGCCAAGCCCCCAATGAAGTTCGTGCAGAAGCTGTTCGCGTGCTTGGACGATCTGACCGGGGATGCATATTCCTTTTGGATATGGAGCAGTCTAGTGAACTCCCATCCGAGCTTCGCAGAGCGGCCACTGGGGTGACTCATGCAAATCACAACCCGCTTATCAAAAGTCGCGCGCAAAAACTGTTGCCGGCACTTACCAGTAAGAATAGGAAACCTCTCCCACCGATTCGTGAGCTCATTTGGCGCGAGGGAGATGCGGAACGAGGACGGAAGGTTTTTGAATTCGTCTCCGGACCAAAGTGCAAGTCGTGTCACAGCCTGGACGAGTCAAAACGATCCGTAGGACCAAATCTCTCCTCTATAGGCAAGAAGTTGGGCAAAGAAGGACTTTTGGATTCAATTCTCAATCCCAGCAACGGAATCGCTCCCGAATACTACGTGTGGATTCTACGGACGAAGAGAGAAGGCGACGTCACTGGAGTCCTGTTGGAAGACACTTCGCAGCGGGTTGTCATCCGCACGGACGCAAACGAGGAATTCCGATTGAAGCCTTCCGATATAATCTCGCGAAAACGTAGCCGGCTCTCCTTGATGCCTGAAGACCTGGCCGGCACAATGACCGAGCAACAGCTGGTTGATTTATTGGAATTCCTGACAACACTGAAGAAGGATATCCATCAAGCTTCTGCATCCAACTGAGATCCGATGAGCCACGGAATCACACGGAAATTTCCGTGTGCTTCTGTGGGTATCGATAGCAATGACCACTTACCAAAACCCAAGATTGAAAGAGTTCGTACAGTCCTGCGAGTCTCGTGACCCATTCGTTCCGATGTTTCGCAACGGTGACTGGCAAACCGTCATTGCGCGATATTGGCCCGCACATATTGACACTCAACGGTTTCCGGTTCAAATCCGGCTCTTCGAGACTGATCCGGGAGTTCGGGTGGTTGCTCACTGTCATCGTTCCAGAGATGATTCTTCCAATGACACGCTTCTCATTGTGCATGGATTGGAAGGATCAAGCACATCGCCCTATGTTCAGAGAACAGCGGCGCAGGCCTTGGAAGCGGGCTTTCACGTTGTTCGATTGAATATTCGCAACTGTGGAGGAACGGAGCATCTAGGGCCAACGTTATATCACTCCGGGTTAACAACCGACGTGCGTTCGGTGGCAGAAGAGTTAATAGATAGAAACCTTTTTCTGGTCGGGTATTCTATGGGGGGAAACATGGTCTTGAAGCTGGCCGGGGAATGGGGAGAGAATCCTCCATCTCACGTTAAGGCCGTATGCGCTGTCTCGCCTCCGGTTGACCTGGCAGCCTGCGCTTTGCGAATCGCAGAACCACGCAACCACATTTACGAAACTCGGTTTCTTCGACGCTTGCAACAAACGCTGACCCAAAAGCAAGCGGCCCTGCCTGTCAATTACACTCTGGAGCATTTCAAGTTTATCCGCACTTTGATCGACTTTGACAACATGTACACAGCGCCGGCGTTTGGGTTTCGGGATGCGTTCGATTACTATGCTCACGCGAGCTCTAATCGTGTCCTAAACGCAATCCGTTTGCCGGCTCTTGTGATTCATGCACAAGACGATCCTTTCATCCCCTTTTCGATTTTTAATCATCCGGCGTTCGGAGAGAATCCATTCGTTCAGTTGCTGGCTCCTGCCCATGGCGGCCATGTTGCTTTCATTTCACGTCACCGCCCACGTTTCTGGGCCCAGGATAAAGTTCTTCGGTTTTGTAAATGGATCCAACAATCGGGTCGTAGCTAACCAGCCAGGGCCTCGCCGGCCTCGCTCTTGATATCCCGGCTCACACATGCTGGAGGGCCGAGCTCCGCGAGGCCGGTTTGGTGGCTTCGCAGAGCTCAGCCCTCCAGCAACATACCGGGCCCATAACGAAAACGAAATTCTCGTTTTGCCCAATATAACGGACTAAGGTTTGTTCGTATAGGGATTGAGCCATACACGCGATGCTCTAATTTCTGGCTCTCAATCGGAATCGCGACGTAGTTAGAATTCATGCCTAGGTGGGTTGGCCTTTTCTTCCAGAAACTCTCACTTCGACTGTTTGCATTCCATCCAATCGATGCCTGACGTTAAAAACAACGCCGTTCACCCAGTAACTCTGGTGTGGACGATCAGGATGAAAGTTCACACGAAGCGAGCGCTTCTCCGAGACAGGACGGAATAATGAGAAGGAGAATTTGTCTTTGGCAAGATTAATCAAACGGGTTTTCTCGCAAAAAGAGGCCCCAAACATATCCTTGCCGGTAACGATGATCTCAACGTCAGCAGGTATGGCTTGTTGTGTCATTCCGCCTCCTTGGCATCAAGTCTAATCTTCAGAGCGAGGGCGGTCAATCGCCCGAGATATGGATTTTTGTGAGTCGCAGGTACTACTACTAAAGTTGGATACGACCCTCAAGAACTCGACAAAACCAGAGCTAAGGCTATATTCATAAACCCAATACACCCCATACCCAGAGCAGTATGACCATCATCTCCATACGGTGCTCAAGATGGGATTCCCCCCAGTCTCCGCCTCGGAGGGAGATGGGCTATAGATACACGCCATTCCTTGCCACTCGAATGCTTCTCTCAAGCAGGAAGAAAATAAAAGGCCATGGCCAATACGAGATAGACGGCAAGCAAGAGTGCGCCTTCCATCCAATGCGATTTCCCGTCTTGTGCTACCAGGTTTACGATGCCGACTGCAATCGTCACGGCCAGGACTTCAAAAGGGGTAAACCGTAAATCCATTGGATTCCCAAAGGCATAAGTCAAAAAAACCAGGACCGGGGCCACAAAGAGCGCTACCTGGATACTCGAGCCAACGGCGATGTTCATGGCCAGGTCCATCTTGTTTTTGAGTGCCACGATAATGGCACTACTGTGTTCGGCCGCATTGCCGATAATCGCAACCACAACCACTCCTACAAAGACTTCGGTCAATCCACAACTTCTGGCAGTATCTTTCACGGCGTTCACTAGAAATTCACTAACAACCGCCACCCCACCAGTTGCCAGCATTAGTATCCCGGCAGATTTCTTAAGACTCCATCCCTTACCAAACTCGACATGGGCCTGGGTCTGGGCTTCCTCACCTAGGAACAAGTCCTTATGGGTTTTGAGAGAAAAAAACAGATTGAGGAGGTAAACGACAAACAATACGATGGCGATCTCCAGGCTCAGACTGCGCTCGAGGGAGATCTCGCGTGACAGGGTAATAGACGCGTTTCTGAGTTTCTCTTCCGCAACCCAGTGGAAAAGAGCAGGGACCAGCAAAGCAATGACACTCAGCGCCAACAGCGTTGAGCTCAGTCCGGCGGTAGTTCTGTTGAACTTTTGCTCGCGAAATTTGCATCCTCCGGCCAGGATGCTCAGCCCCAGGACGAGCAGAATGTTCCCGATAATGGAACCAGTGATGGAAGCTTTCGCAACGTCATGCAGCCCATTGCGCACAGCCAGTCCAGCGATGATCAGCTCCGCCGCGTTTCCAAAGGTAGCGTTCAGCAGTCCACCAATTCCTGCTCCCATTCTTTCAGCAAGATGCTCAGTGGCCCTACCCATCAAACCTGCTAGGGGAATAATGGCCAGACATGAGGTCACAAAGATTGAAGCACCCGCGGCATGTGAGAGCTCTAAAAGAACGGCAATCGGGAAAAAAACCAGAAGCCCATAGAGCCAGTATTCCGGAGCTATGAGGTTCTTCATGAAAGTGAGCCTTTGTAGATGAAGATGAATTTGTGTGTAGATAGTTTATACTGAAATTTCATCGCTGTTCG
>JBGOVH010000596.1:0-2605 GCA_041478005.1 Terriglobia bacterium
ATGAAAGAAGCTCTGGGAGCGTGGGAAGGCGAAGGAAAACACCGGTGCAGATGGAGCGGAGAAACCATGGGAGAGAAAATCAATACCCAACATTTTGATGGTTGCGGGCTGGATCGAAGAATCTGCCAAGCTGGACGGAGCTTTTTCCGCGTGGCTGTGCGGCTACAAATCTTTTGGTGGTTTTTTCTCTTTCTAATCGCAATGGTGGCATACGCATCGGCTCAGACCAGGAGTACAATCCCGGCCGTGGAAAGCATCATTGCCCGCATGACCCAGGCCCGGGCTGATAACCAGGCTAGCTTTCGTTCTTACATCGTCACGCGCGACTACAAGCTGTTTGGCAAAGAAAGACAGAAAACCAAGTCCCAGGTGATTGCCGCTGTAACCTTCGTTCCGCCGGACTTTAAAAAGTACGCCATCCAGCAGACCAACGGTACTGTGCTGGGAGAAAGAATCGTTCGCCGAATGCTGGCAAGTGAAGCGGAAATAACGAAAGATTACGCCTCAACCGACTTCTCGCCGAGCAATTATGATTTCCGCTTCATCCGCGAGGAAGAGGTCAGCGGCCAACGCTGCTCCGTGCTTGAGCTGCTACCCAGGCGCAAAGACCGGAATTTGCTCCGCGGGAACATTTGGGTCGATGCTAACACCTACCTGCTTCGCCGCGCCGAGGGTGAGCCTGCAAAGACCCCCTCATGGTGGCTGCGGGACGTGCGCATGGCGTTTCTCTACGGCGATGTCGGCGGAATGTGGCTGCAGACGGATTTGGAAGCCACCGCCACGGTCCGGATACTCGGCCCATACACGATAGTTTCGCGTGACGTGAAATATCAGATCAGCGAACTCATGGCTGGCGCGTCTGAGGCCCCAAAAGGGATCCGTCAAGCATATGCTTTAAGAGCCTCTACGACAACGAGTGATCCAACGTTGAAGTGATTCGCTCGAAGAGGAGGACTCAACATGGAAATAGACAAGGCAAGGGAGAAGCCAATGACAGACAAAATCAAAATGGGGACCATCCTGATCGAGGAAGGCGCGCTATTGCCCGGCTCCATGCCGTTCGAAAGCGAGCCCTATTCGAATGGATGGCGAATAGTCAAGAATCTCGATGGTTACGGCCTGGAACGAATAATCCGCAAAGCGGGATGGGCCTTTTTCTACATGGCAGGTGAAATCAATGCGAGCGTCTTCGGTTTTGACGGAGAAAAGGCCTTACGCAAGGCAGTCAACAGAGTCCTGGCAAACTCGAAATCGAAGAAATTTAATTCCCTGGAAATTACCCAGGTGGCCGCAGAAAGTTTCCTGGGGCTATGCCGTGTGACTGTCTCTGCCCACCCGCGACATATTCAGGAGAGTATCTTTCTATCCCATGGCAAACGGCTTGCGGAATGGGACCGTGCGAAATTGGCTGCAGTTTGAACCGAAGCGTAGTAGTCCCCAAAGGAGGACCCAAATGATTAGGGTTCGGAGTATCACAATTTCAATTTCTTTGGCCGTGTTATTGACGCCTTTGATTTATGCACAAGATCTTTCCAGGTATCGGGAGTTTCAATTTGGAATGAACCTTGGCGCGGTGGCAAAACAGGCAGATATGAAACCGTCTGAGGCGAGGGTGATCCACCAACGTCCGGCGGTGATTCAAGAATTGGATTGGCGACCGCAGCGCTCTCGCGGCCCTTCACCCGAAGCGGTTAAA
Organism: Terriglobia bacterium; assembly: GCA_041478005.1. Taxonomy (GTDB): domain Bacteria; phylum Acidobacteriota; class Terriglobia; order Versatilivoradales; family Versatilivoraceae; genus JBGOVH01. Next base: position 1,697 of record JBGOVH010000596.1, read on the forward strand.
GAGGTTCGCTTCAGCTTTTACAATGGCGAGCTTTTTCGAATGGTAGTCAATAATGATCAATACAAGACCGAAGGGCTGACCGATGAGGACATGGTCGAAGCTATGTCGGCAACGTACGGGACCGCAACCAGGCCTGCTGCAAATCACTCCTTCGTTGCATAAATGGAAAGGCCCTCAAGGCATGGTGTCTGAGTTAGTTCGAGTTTTTTGACCATAGCCGTTAAGTGACTGTTCTATTTCTGATCCAAGATAAGCATTAGGGTCGTGGCACAGCGCCCCCTCCGGAAGCCACTCCCAGAGCAGCCCCAGTCCCTTTCGAACCCGGTCCACATAGAACTGCGGAAGTTCTCTCGTTTCCTGTTCAAGAAAGCGCCGGTACTGCCGGTCGACGTCGAGCCGTTGACGCACTTCCTTATAGTACCTGATCCGACCAAAACCGCTGGACGACACAGCCCGCAGGACGTTCATCCACCGCGGGATCGTGGCCTTGACGGCTCTGTAGCGGTTGATAATCGAGCGCCATGAATAACTGTACTTACTCAAGTCGAGCACATGGCCGTAGAAGTCAGGCCAGGCATAGTGCTTCGGTTTCACGTTCATGTCTTGATAGGCGTTCAAGAATTGGAATGGCACTGGCAGAACGCGATTGGCACGCTGGTACTCGAGGTTGACCGGCGCGGCCTGTCCAAACGCTGAGAGTAGCGAGTAGGCCGGAAACGCGCCGGGCGTCATGTCCACAAATCGTTTGGTGAGTTCAAAGGGTTCTGACCCTTCATCAACGTCAAGACCGAGCACGAAGTTGGTTTGGACGTACGGTACGTACCTCATGATCAGGTTGACGTGCGCGCTGACATGCCGGACTTTATCTATCCCCTTCATCTTACCGGTCTTCGACTTGTTGCCCAGGTC
>JBGOVH010000056.1:0-9613 GCA_041478005.1 Terriglobia bacterium
ATTCGCTGCGAAATGAATGGAGTGTGAAAATGTTTCTGTGGATGGCTGTGAGAAGCGCGATGTCCGTTACGCTGAATCAATGAACTTGCGCTTTTGGGGATAATGATCCTCGAAGTACTTTTTCAGCTCGCTATCAGAAACATTCATCTGCAGGGGAAGAGCTTGGTCCTCGGTTTCAAAACTGAGTTCACGCTTCAACCTTGAAAAACATAGATCGGGCAAGTCCTGCAATTTGAATTTATTCTCCTCCAATAAAAGGATCTTCACACTGAGTCTGAACTGGCGTTCCTGCAGTGTATTGAAGACCCTAAACAAACAGATTCTCGTGCCTAAATTCTCCTCGTAACCGACATATTGGATTGTCATTGAAAGGGTCCTCTCATTAGCAAGTAAATCTCACCATCCCCGCTCCAAGGCAATGAGTGGGCGCTCCAAGTAGCTTGAAGCGGCAGCCGACGAAAACAAAAAAGGCCACAAAATCACGGATTCTGTGGCCTTTTGATCATCATCTTTAGATCACGAAAACTGATTAAGACGTGATTAGGGTAATCTTTTGCCCGTCCGACTGCAATGAAATACTGAGAGTCGAAGGCCTAAGGAGCTATTCATCCTATAAGTATTTCATGCGAGAGAGATGGCTTGGGGGAGGGGGGGCCTATTTAACCAAGCGCAGTAAATTGCGTTTGACATCCTCGAAAACTGTCGTAGTATTAACTATCCTGTTGTCAATGCACGGACTCTTGGTCTTCGCTTGGGTTGTTGGAGCCACCAGTCAATTGGCTTAGGTGGTTTTTGGCGTTTTAGATACTGAGCAATCAATCCGGGTGAGATCATGCGACATGGAATCCTGCATCTCTTCTTCCATTCATGCTCCATGGTATCTCTGCAGAGCCGACGGGAGTCTATTGTTGCTGAGAATCAACTAAGGCTTCCCCACGCAAACAGACACATCTTTCATCTGGACAAGAAATAAACCAGTTGGGCGCTTAGAGAATTCAAATCCCAACCCTCTGTACGTGGTGAAGTAGAATGACCCCAATTTCAAAGGGGGGGCATTCTCCGTTCCATTTTGCTTCGTCCAACTCTCCGAATTTCGAAAGGAGCTTATGCACATCCTCTTGTATGTGCCTGACAACCAGGTGACCAATAATTTTGTTCCACAACTCTGGCCGTTTGTGCTGAAGCGGCTAACGCCAGCGGAGCATCGTGTCACCATCATCGATGGCAACGCAGAACACTATACGGAACAGCAATTAGTTGATTTCATTCTTCACAATGATATTGAGCTGGTCGGCATGGGCTTCATGACCCGCATGGCGCAAAAAGCCTACCGCATGGCAGCTGCTATTCGCCAAGCCACCCAGGTGCCCATCGTGATGGGCGGCCCTCACGTGACGGAAGTCCCGGACGAACCGCTGGGACTGACAGGGCATCCCAAATATGCCGACACCGTCGTGCTGGGTGAGGCCGATGACACCTGGCCACTGGTGGTTCGAGATGCTTCCCAGAAACAATTACAAGCCGTTTATGAGCCTGCAAATCTGCAGGGAAAGATTGTGAAGCCCACCCTCAAGAATTATCCTGTCATGGCTTGGGACCAGGTTGACTTGACGCTTTTTAATTTGATGCGCTTTGTTCCTGGCACTGCCAAAAAACTTTTGAAAGCCGTTGGAGTCAAGTACGACGACGTTTACGTCATCCCCATGGAATCGGGTCGTGGCTGCCCTTACGGCTGTGAGTTTTGCACGGTGACGGGCTTCTTTGGGGACGAGATTCGATTTCGTGATAATGAAAATGTTATTCAGGAACTCCTAAGCCTGAAGGCTCTCGCCAAGGAAAAGAACGCCCTGATGAATGTATTTTTTATCGATGATAACTTTGCCATCAATCGCAAGCGGACCAAGTCTCTGTTACGAGACATGATCAAACACGATGCCTGCATGCCTTGGATCGCTCAAATCAGCATGAATCTTTTGCGTGATGAAGAGCTTGTGCAGTTGATCGCGGCAAGCGGTGGGCGGTGGATTTTCATGGGGCTGGAATCGATGGATCCCGAAAGTTTGAAAGTGGCACACAAGGAATTCAACAAACCGGAAGAATACCAGGAGATACTAAATCTGCTTGCCAAGTACGAACTGTATGCGATCACGTCGTTTATTTTTGGAATGGAGGGCGACCGGCCGGGTGTTTCAAAGCAGACTTACCAGAAAATCGACGCCTGGCCGCCCGGGCTGCCGGTGTTCGGGATACTGACTCCCTACCCTGCAACACCTCTCTATTACCGCTTACAGGCAGAAGGACGACTGACCCGGCCTCAACACTGGCTTGACTTTCAAGCCTTTAAATCAGCCTATATTCCCAAGAATATTTCTCCAGATGGAGCTGAAGCGGAGGTGCGTCACGCCTGGACTCACTGCTACGATCCTGCCTCATTTCGTCGAGCTCAGCGATGGCTGTTGGATCATCAAAAGAAATTCGGCCCCCAATTGATGCATTTTGTGGTACGTCTCTTGTTTCGTGGAATCTACTTTCAGCAGATGACTCGCTGGGCCTGGGTGAAACTATTAGCCAAGAATCTGCCAACCATTGCCAGCCTGGTGAGATCTGGCTTGAAGGCCAGAAGGACAAACAAGATTCGAGACACCATCCCAGCAAATGCTGTTACACCTGAAACACTTTCAGAAATAGGGACAGCGGTCGCGACAAAATAACCCATCCCAAAAAACAAGGGACAGGCGGGGATGCCTGTCCCTTGTTGGTATGAGTCGAGGCAGTTGAACAGATTAATCCCGTGTTGAGCCATCCAGGAAAGGGCGAAGTTTCCGGCTACGGGAGGGGTGACGCAGCTTTCTGAGTGCCTTGGCTTCGATCTGGCGAATGCGTTCGCGAGTCACCGCAAAATTCTGGCCTACTTCCTCAAGGGTGTGATCGCTGCCGTTATCGAGTCCAAAACGCATCTTGATGACTTTTTCTTCGCGAGGAGTCAGGGTTTTCAGGACATTCTCGGTCATCTCTTTCAAATTGATATTAATGACCGCCTCTGCAGGAGAGACGACCTGGCGATCTTCGATGAAGTCCCCAAGATGAGAATCTTCCTCTTCGCCGATCGGAGTCTCAAGAGAAATAGGTTCTTGTGCGATCTTGAAAACCTTGCGTACTTTTTGGACCGGAATATCCATCCGCAGAGCAATTTCTTCGGAAGTAGGCTCCCTGCCAAGCTCCTGGACCAGGCTTCGTGAAGTGCGTATGAGTTTGTTAATTGTCTCGATCATATGCACCGGAATTCGGATCGTTCGTGCCTGGTCGGCAATCGCCCGTGTGATGGCCTGACGAATCCACCAGGTGGCGTAGGTGGAAAACTTATATCCCCGCCGATACTCAAATTTATCCACTGCTTTCATTAGACCGATATTGCCTTCCTGGATCAGGTCTAGAAACTGAAGCCCACGGTTGGTGTACTTCTTGGCAATCGAGACGACCAGACGCAGGTTTGCTTCCACCAGTTCCCGTTTGGCGTAGTTGGCTTCTGCATCGCCGCGTTCGATGGTTTGAAGAGTGCGTTTCAAGTCAATCCCCTTAGTTTGCGCTTCATCTTCAATGGAAACAATCTTCTCCTTGATGCTGCGCAAGTCTTTCCTGAACAAATTTACATTCTTCCCTTTCGAGTGCTCAATTTTCTTTTCAAGCCGGCCCATTTCCTTTTCGAGCGGCCGATAAGCTTCGTATTGGCGTCGAATCTGATCAATCAGGCGATTTCGCTCGGAAGGAGTGAAATCCAGTTGGCGAATGGCTTTGGAAACCATGATCCGCTGACGCGCGAGGGCTGAACGAAGTTTGCGATGCATCTTAGCTTGCTTTGTCTTTGGAGTATTCAGGAACTTCTGCAACAGCTGATTCTGTTTCTTAAACATCTTCTGAATTTCTTCGATAGCCAGGACCGTTTCCTTGAGCCGGTCTTGAAATTTGTCTTCCGTTAGAACCTCGTCGCTGACGATGACAACGTCACTAATTGAACGTTCGCCGCGTTGCAACTGGACTCCCAGGTTGATGATTTCCTTGATAACAATCGGGGAGCGAGACATGGCTTTCAATACGTTTAGCTGCCCCCGCTCAATCCGTTTCGCGATTTCAACTTCACCTTCCCGGGTCAGAAGCGGCACGGTTCCCATTTCCCGAAGGTAGAGGCGGACAGGGTCGTTGGTTTTGTCCAAAGCTCCAGGAGTTAGATCCAGCTCAACGTCTTCGCCGGCTTCTTTTTCAAAGCCAAGTTTATCCGCACCGGCGGCCTTAGGTTCTCCGTCGAGGACTTCAATCCCTTGAGCCCGAAACATGGAAAACATGTCATCCATCTCGTCGGACGAGGTCACATCACTTGGCAATAGGTCGTTGACCTCGTCATAGAGCAGGTACCCTTTCTCCTTCCCAATATCCATGAGCTGCTTGACCTCATCGTACTTGTCGTCCAAGCCGAGACTTAAGCTGCGCTCCAAACTGTCTAATGCGTCGTTATCTTCAATGTTTGCCATATTGTCGTGATCCTTAATTTGATGATTTGAAAAAATCTATCCGGAACTCCTTGCTGGCTGACTATGGCCTCACTTGACCGCCAACCAACTCTTGGAAAAAAGTGAACCAGTTTACGCTCTGTTTCAGCTTGCCATCATTCGCTTCAGAGCAGCTTTTTTGGAATGCAGGTTAGAGAGCAACTCAAAATCCTGGGCCAGCTCGGCTTCTTTGATCTTTTTTTGTAACAGGGTGATTTCCTGTTCAGTCTTATACCGTCTGATCCAGTCTAAGCTGCGAACTGCTTGATCCATATCCATTTCACTAAAGAGGGCTTGGCTTAAGAATTCTTTGTCGCGCTCATTTGCTAACTTTTCCTGAACACGACTTGGGTCAATTCTGCCCTCTTCTTTAAAGAGTGCAACTATCTCACGAAAGATGCTTTCAGATTGCAAACCAACGTAGTCTTCCGAGACCGACAGCTCTTGCATGATCTCTCTGGCCGCTGGCCCTTGGTCTAATACGGCTTTTAGCAGATATTTTTCTGAAACCGTCAGATTTGTTTTCAACTGGTTACGGTTGATTTCAAGCTTTCCCCCTTGGGTGCTTATGGTTTTCTTTAGTTCCTCCCTGATAATAGATTCTTCAATTCCAAGAAATTCTGCGACCTGCTTGGTTTGTTCCACTCTCTCAATCCGATTTGAAGTCATGGCCAGATAAGGCAAGATCATGTTGACTGCTGTAATCTTGCCCTCAATGGTTTTTAGATCATTCAGTCTTCTGGCTTGTTCTAGCAGATGGTCAAAGTAAAGAGGCGCTTTCTCCAACAACAGAAGATATTCCTCCACACCTCTCTTCTTGATGAATGCATCCGGATCATCCCCACCAGGCAGAGCCAGCACCTTTATCTTGAAGCCATTCTCTAGGAATAGGGCGAGCGAACGCAAAGTGGCTGCTCCACCGGCGGTGTCTGGATCAAAATTGACCACAATTCGATTGCTATGACGAGCTAGCAGTCTGGCTTGTAGCTCTGTAAAGCTAGTCCCGCAGGAGGCGATAACGTTGGTGACTCCCGACTGGTGCAGTGCGATACAATCCATGTAGCCCTCAACCAGTATTGCGTAATTCTTCTTCCGGATGGATTCACGGGCCTGGTCTAGAGCGTAAAGGGTTCGGCTCTTCGAATAAATGAGTGTTTCGGGGGAATTTAAGTATTTGGGCTGGCCGTCTCCCAGGATTCTTCCTCCAAAGGCAATAACTCTCGAGGACTCATTACGGATGGGGTAAATGATTCTCTTGCGAAATCGATCAAAGTATCGACCATCCATCTCACTGGCTTGAATGAGACCGCTTTTTAGCAACATTTCCTTCGAAAAATCCTCCCCTAGTTTGCGAACCAGACTGTCCGAAAAGCTCAAGGAATAGCCAATATCAAATTGATCCAAAGTTTTTTCAGTCAGTCCTCGTTCCCGCAGGTAGCCCAATGCAAGCTTGCTCTCATTGCTTTGATTCAACTGGGTCCTGAAAATCCTGCAAGCTTTTTCGTGAATATCCAACAGGACCTGGCGTTCTTTAGCATTTTGATCAAGTCCATTGGAATCCAGCTTGGGGAGGGAGATTCCATACTTATCAGCTAGAAACTTTAATGTTTCCGGAAAGCTGATTCTTTCAATGGATTGAATGAAACTGAAGACATCCCCCTTGGCGTTACAGCCGAAGCAATAATAATATGGGGGGTTTTGGCGCACATGGAAAGACGGGGTCTTTTCCGAATGGAATGGGCAGAGGCCAATGAAATTTGAACCGGTTTTTTTCAGGCGGACATATCCCTGGACTACATGAACGATATCCACGGTGCTTTTCAGCTGATCTACAAGATCGTTTCTGAACTTCATAACAATAAGACTATCAATGCCGGCAAATGAAGCTTTATGCCCCTAGCTTTTCAATGACACAACTGTCACTCCGTTGCCACCTTCATTGGGATTGGCAAGGCAAAATTTTTCGACACACGACTGCTTCAAAAGCCACTCCGCAAGAGCCCTTTTGAGTCTTCCCATGCCTGATCCATGGATTAATCGAACAGTTGAAAGCGAAGCCAAAAAAGCGCTGTCCAAAAACTTATCCACTCGATCGATCGCTTCGTCCACTGTGCAACCGACCACGTTGATTTCGTTTGAAGTTAACTCTGGGCTGCTCATATGCACTACTATACGACTGGTTGATGAAACAGGTTTTGCCACGGACTTAGCTTCAGCCCCAAAAGGGATCAATTCGGTAGCATCAGCCAGGCACTTGAGATTGCCGACATTCACTTCCCACTGTCCACCACTGTGGGCGGCAATCACTGTGCCTTCCTGTCCAAACCGTTTGACCATCACTTTCGTGCCGATATTAATATCTTGCCCAGAATTCAGCGGCTTCGAAGATACTCCAGACAAAGTCCTGTCATTTTGGTTCTCGTTAAGGGAAGCCAGTTCCTGGTTGACATGCCCGCGAAGCTTTGAAGCCTTTTTTTCAAGTTCTCTACGCGCCCGAACCGACAAAAATTTGTCACGAATCTCAGCCACAAGCTTTCGAGATTCCTGATCGAAGCTTTCAAAGGCACTTTGCCGCAACTGTTCTATCTCCCTCTTCTTTCGATCCTCCAAGGATCTATACTTTTCTTCCAGAGACTTTTGTTTGCTCTCAAGAGATCTGTATTCGTTCTCGAGACGGGAACGAAGCTTGGAAGTCTTTTCGATTTGATCGCGAAGATGGCGTGAAAAATGAGTGATTTGCTCTTCTTCGTTTGAAATCAAACTCCGGGCGTGGGAAATGATAGAGCTCTCCAGCCCTAGCTTTGAGGCGATCTCTATTCCGCTGCTATTTCCAGGAACGCCGACAATCAAGCGGAAAGTTGGACGTAAAGTGGCCTCATCAAACTCAACACTGGCATTTGTCACTCCCGGAGTGGTTGAGGCATACATCTTCATTCCGTTATGGTGGGTAGTGACTACGGCCGTTACTCCCTTTCTCCTCAGGTTTTCCACAATAGCCACTCCCAGAGCAGATCCTTCAGCCGGATCAGTTCCGGTGCCCAGCTCATCCAGTAAAACCAATGCAGAAGAGGAGACTCCTTCCAAGATCTCCTTTATGTTGATTAAGTGAGAGGAAAACGTGCTTAAGTTGTCTGCAATCGATTGTCTGTCTCCTATGTCTGCAAATACCTGTCTAAAAACAGAAACGTTGGCTGCCAAAGCAGGAACGGGAACTCCTGACAATGCCATCAGGGTTAATAAACCAACCGTCTTTAATGCAACGGTTTTCCCTCCCGTATTCGGACCACTAATCACCAAAATGTGCTTGCTCGAATCCAAGTCCACGGAAATGGGGGTAATGTCCATGCCCTGGGACTTCAAGGTCGCTTCCAAAATGGGATGCCGACTGCTTGTGTACGAGAGAATACCCTCCTCATTGATCCCGGGAATGACACACCGATGCTTTTGTGAAAACCGCGCTTTGGCAAAACTAAAGTCCAAATATCCCAAGATCCTTAAAGCATCTTGGAGTCCCGCAAGCTTCGCCCTGATTTTCTGGGTTAGGTTCAGGAGTATGTTCCGGATTTCTTCCTCTGCCTGTTCCCTTAGACGAACTAAACGATTGTTCAGTTCCAAAATTTCTAAAGGCTCGAGAAAAACTGTTGCGCCACTGGAACTTGTCCCGTGCACAACGCCTGCGAGGTTCTTTCGACTCTCAGCTCGGACAGGAATGACAAACCTCTCATTCCGTATCGTGATAACCTCATCTTGAATGGTATGCGATGAATCGTCTCCCTTTAGGATTCGGTCTAATGTCTGGTATAAGCGGTTTCGGAGGATGGTTATTTCGTTTCGCAACCTCTTAAGTTCGGGACTGGCGTGGTCTTCGATTTCACCTGTGGGCGAAATTTTGCCTCTGAGGAACAATGACAAAGGTTCCAATTCTGGCATTTTCGTTCCAAATTCAGCCAGACAAGGAGCATCGAGCATGTGGACATGAAGTGTCGTCTTGGTTGACTCTGCAGCGGAGGAAAGACCGATGATCTGCAAAACTTCCTTGGGATCGAGAGCAGTCCCCGAGATGGCCAACTTTTCAAAAATCTTTGAAAACTCCCCGATATCGCTGAACCGAAATCCGCGGCCTGTATCCAAAAGCTTTAGACACTCTGCAGTTACTCGAAGGTGCTGATTAATCTCATTCTTATGAGTCAGCGGGCTCAAATAACGGATCCACTGGGCGCCTGCTGGCGAATCAGTGAATCTAAGAAGAATTTGTATTAACGAATTGTATTCAAGTGCTTCCAGATTGAAAGATGACATTACGTCAAGACGACAGAAGATTGGCCAATTCGTCTAAGTAAAAACCCTAAACTATAGAGGCTTGTGATCTCATTCGTCAACTGTAATGTTAGGTTGCCAAGAGGCGGTTGTCAAATTGTTGCTGGGTCTACGACGAAGGCTATTGTTATCAGGGATTGTCCAATTAAAGAAGCATCTCCCGCGGTGGGCACAAAAGGCCTTAGGTGAGACCTAATTTAGAGGATGCCACGGGAGTGTTGGTTAATGGCAGGTATTCATTTCCTTGTGTTGAAGGCTCACTTCCTCCAGTTGAATGGTCGTGTGCTCAATCTTAAACTTGCTCCGGACAATAGCGCTCAGCTGCTCGAGCACTTGATGGTGGTCTTTCTTGCCACACAAGACGACATGGCAGCTCATCGCATGAATCCCTGAAGTCAAGGTCCAGATGTGCAGATCGTGAATAGACGCGACCCCTTCAACTCTGCAGAGGACCCCGCGAACTAGTTCCAGGTCAATGTGGGTTGGTGTGCCCTCCAGCAGGATATCCAAAGAATCTCTCACCAATTGCCAAGAGCTATAGAGGATCAACAATCCAACCATAATGCTGATGAGAGGATCCGCCAGATACCAGTTTCTGAAAAGCATCAGCAGTCCAGCAATAATTGCGCCCATAGAGCCGAGCGCGTCCCCAACGACATGGAGAAAAGCTCCTCGGATGTTTAAGTTGGTTACGTGAGAACGGTGCAAGAAATATGCGCTCACCAGATTGATGACAAGCCCAAGTGTCGCGA
>JBGOVH010000521.1:0-3075 GCA_041478005.1 Terriglobia bacterium
GAACCAGACAAGCGAGGAACGGGATCAGCATCCACTTCAGTTCGAGCACAGCTGGCATAGGTTTCTCCATATCGGCCGTGAAATTCTAACTGCCGACGACGCAGGGAACACGAAGATCAATGAAACATTGTAAGATTCTGCAAGAATGCAATCCTCGAAGTGCTGTGTCTCTCTGAGGTGAACCGTATCTTCTCACTTCTTCAGCGCGGTGGTCATCTTCGTGATCAGATGATCCATTAGATCGAAATAGGTTTTGATTCCTGGTTCTCCCTCCACCTGGTTGGGAAGCAGAACTACTGCGGCGCCCGTCTCCCGGGCAATATTATTGGGCAGAGAGGGATCGTAAAAATTATCCACCAGGATCAGCGGGATGCTTTCAGATCTTATGCGAGCGACGACTTGCCGCACGTGTTGTGGACCGGGTGGAATTCCGGGCCGTTCTTCAATCGTTCCAGCCAGTTGGATTCCAAAGACTCTGGAAAAGTAAGTCCATACCTTGTGAAACTCAAAGGCTTTCTTGCCGCGAAGCGCCTCCGCTTGCTTAATCCAGCCACCGGCCTTGCTGGCCAAGGTTTGTGCGCCAATCTTATTGTTGTCCAAAAAGGACTGTAATTGTCCGGTCCAGGCAAGACGTGTGAGTTTTTGGATACCAACCAACTTGAGCAGCTCTGGGCCAAAGAGCGCATTGTCAATGCGCTTGGCGAAATCTAATTTGCGAGTCTCGTAAATCGATGCCCCCGCCGGATCTGCTGATTTCAAGGCCTCACATATATTGCCGGCCTCCACTTTAGCGAGAAGCGGATCCAGCCAGACGTGGGGGTTCCCCTGAGGATGAATATCGCCCAGTTCGCGAGTCAGAACTGTTGGGATTTCCATTGTCGAGATTCCGTTCCCCGCAATGACTCGCCCCGGGGTGCCCCGGAAAATCCTGGAATTTCCCGAGCCATTGGCTACTTCGTCCGCCCAAAGCTCCAACGAAAAGCCATTTTCAATGAATAAATCAGCTTCCCGTGTTTTCTTCATCAACACCGGGGTCGGCGTCACGAAGTGGGGATCCTGGTCTCCTTTTGCCAGAGCAATCACCTCCACCCGATCACCTCCCACCTCCTCTGCAAGCGCTTTCAGAGTTGGTAATGTGCAGACAACCCGGACTTTCTTTTCCGCCGCCAAAAAGGGAGAAGGCATCAATAGCCAGAATAACAGGATGAGGAAGAATCTTGAGTACCTCATTAGGGAGTTCCTTTCAAAATGGTGCAACTTTGAGTGTGCCTTGCGTGTTATTGATCCGCGTTCACTTCTTCTCATTTGTTCACCCAAAATGGTTCTGGCGGATGCGACCCAAAGACCCAGTTCAGTTCTAGAAAAACAGAGTTGCGTCCATCTTCAGTAAACAAATCGCTCCAGCGATGCCCATAGTTGATGCGAAAACGGAGAAACTCACTAAAGTAATAAGAGTAATAAGGGGTGATACTCCGTCTCTTCAAGGCGGGGTTGAAGAGGGTGTCCGTTTGGTCCCAGCGTAATCCCACATATTGTCTTCGATCCAGCTGCCACTGGTTAAAGATTGATATGCCCTTTGGCTTCCCCCGGCCCGGCTTCATACCCTCGATGGCTTGAGCCACTTCCACCGGCTCGGAAGCTTCAGGGTAGGCACGCCGACCGTACATCCATTCGCCCCCCAGGATGTAGGATTTCCATTCACCCTGTCTCAATGGCTTCCATCGATACATGAAATCAAGCCCCTGAAGATTTACGGAAGAGACCTGGTTCCCCGAAGGACGCAAATAGCTCGACCATCCGAATTCCAGGTTATGGGCGTCCTGGAAGGTTCGGAACCACCTGAGGTGGCCCAAATAGGATGTCCGGCTTCGAGTTTGGGGCGATAAAGCAATGTCGCCGCCGTTTAAGACTTCCACTGTGGCGTCGAGACTGGATCGATCACTCCACGGAGTCGGGATAAAGAAGTTTCCTGAAATTCCGTTTTGAATGAATCCTTCTGCGCCCAAAAACTCTTCAGTTGGCAGCGAGCGAAAGGTCTGGGGAAGATCGTGCGTGTGAAGGATATTGAATTTCCCAAAAGCCGGCCGAAACCGCCCCACCTTGAGCTTCAAGCCAAGCGGGCTACGGTCCATGAATGGAAGCTTCTTGATATTGACGTAACCCTCTTCAACATCCACAGTGTACCTTCCGGGGAAATCAGATCCCACAGAGGCAATTAGAACTCCATCCGCGTACGGGTCTATCGGCACCCGCATGTCAATTTCGGCTTCGCGAAGGTTCACCTTGTTGTCGATCCGCTCTCCCTCCTGGTTGAAAACCTTGGCACTGTCGGTCCGGCCGACAAAATTTCCCACGACAGAAATTGCGGGATTGAGGGCTGAAGGGGTGGTCTGGATAGGGCGCTCCGAAGGCTGCTGTGAGGGTTGCACGATGTTTTCGGGCTCTGGAGCTACCTGCAGCATTTGGGTTTGAAGTTGCTCCACCTGGGCTTCCAGTTCTTTGATGCGTTTTTCATATTCGACCTTCATGGCTTCAATCTGAACCTTCAGTTCCCGCAGTGCGGAAAGATCAACTCTTGCTTCCCTCTGAATGGACGAGGAGCTGTTCGATTCTTTAGAACTTCCAGGCAAATTATCGTTCTGAGGATTCGATCTCACCTCGGATGCCCAACCTGTGGCGAGTGCGAGGCAGAATGAAAACATCAAACCCCTCGGCGGATAAAGGAGATTTTTCATGTGTTTCCTCCGGAAACTTCCTGATTCATGTTAGGCTCTCAACGTTCCGACTCCAAACCCAATAGCAAACGCTTTTCCGTCCACGCGTTAGAGGCTGGTCTTTCAGGCACTCCAAACAACTTATGTGTTTGGATGCTTAAAGAGGCAATAGTGTATCTCAGAGTAGTAAGAGACCACAAACTCAGCTGGGGCAGGTTTGCTTAGATCCACAAATCTGCCCCATACCTCAATTGATTCGCGCGCGAATATGGCTCAAGGGCATACTTACGCTCCACCGTCATATGAGGCTTAGGAGGACATCGATTGCTTGCATAAGATTTGGCACTCTGGTTGCATTCGA
>JBGOVH010000151.1:0-6224 GCA_041478005.1 Terriglobia bacterium
CACCTCCGAGGCTGGAAAAATCCCGTGCAAAGCTGTAAAACTTCACTGCCTGGTTTCAAAACTCCACTTGATGAGTCCATTTTTGATGAAAGAGCTCAGATCCGCGTTTATTTCTCCGACAGACTCCTAGCCTAGCCTGTGCATTGCAGGTCGAAACTCTGTCGGGACAGGCACAGAAAAATGGGAAGGACCCCCCTCGAAGCCTTCAGGCAGTGACCCAAAAGCCGGCACGCAGCATGCAGAAGGTTTCTTCAGCAGAAATAGAACGTCTCAAGGCACAGGCTAATGCTGCAAGGGGGGCTGATCGAATTCCCGAGGCCATTGAGCTCTACAAACGACTTGCAAAAGTTAGTCCGCGCAATGCCGAGGCCTGGTGGTATCTCGGAACGCTTTATTACGATAGCAACCAGTATGGGCCTGGAGCTCAGTCCTTCCAGAAATTTGTCGCACTCGATCCCAGGAACTCCGAAGGCTGGGCGATGTTGGGTCTTTGCGAGTATCTCATGAAACAATTTGCCAGTTCTATCGAGCACCTCACCAAAGGGCGCAGGTTGGGACTGGCCGGCAACCCAGATCTGGCGCGCGTTGTGCGCTATCATCAGGCAGTGCTGCTGAATCTCGGAAAGCAATTTGAGGCAGCCCAAGATCTGCTGATTGGTTTCGCAGTGGAGCATCGCGAGAGTAGTTCAGTCGTGGATGCAATGGGCATGGCCACTCTTCGGATTTCTGAGCCGCTCGACAGCATCAGAGGGGAACAATTGGAGATGGTGAAACAATTTGGAAAAGCAGCCTTTTTGGCAGGTGAGCGCAAAATGGCTGAATCTCGTCAACTGTATGATCAGTTAATCACGCGCTACGCAGGCCAGCCCAATGTTTCCTATGCCTACGGGGTATCCTTGCTTTTGGCAAGAGAACCTCAAGAGGCCGTGACCTATTTCAAGAAAGAGTTAGAAAGAGATCCAAAACATGGACCGGCTCTGGTGCAAGTGGCGCTTCAGGCGATCTCTTCGGGAAATTTCGAGCCGGCCCTGCCATACGCCAGCAAGGCTGTGGAGACCGATCCGGGAAACTTTACAGCCCATTACTCCTTGGGCCGAATTTACTTGGAATTGAACCAAGGGCTGCGCGCGGTGAAGACGCTCGAGACGGCAGCCCAGATTGCCCCAGATTCTCCCAGGTGTGCAATTCGCGCTGGCACGCGCTTACACCCGAGCGAAAAGACCTGCCGATGCAGCCCGGGCCAGGGCTGAATTTGCCAAGCTGGAAGCTCTGGATAAGAAACAGCGCGGTGAAGCCACAGGGGAAGACAATAACGAGAGAAAGCTGGATGACCCAATACGGGCCGACAGGCCTGATCCCTAAGAGTGGAATGATGAGAACCTTATCTTCATATTCACTCAAAGCTCTGTCCATCCACTCCGATTTTGCTGATCATTGGATCCGGATCGTTCGAACTGTCCGCAAATGAATAGACTATATTTCTCCCTTCTTCATCTGCTCTACTGCATAGTTTGCCGCACGCGCCGTTAGAGCCATATAGGTGATCGACGGATTCTGGCAGGCGGAAGAAACCATGCAGGAGCCGTCGGTCACGAAGAGATTCTTGATGTCGTGAGACTGGTTCCATTTATTGAGAACGGATGTTTTGGGATCATTGCCCATGCGGGCAGTTCCCATTTCGTGGATGCCTTTTCCTGGAGGCGCTGGCCTTCTATCACCAAAAGTTGAGACGTTCTTGACGCCACAGGACTCAAGCATTTCGGCCGCCACGTTACGAATTTCGTCGTACATGGCTAGCTCGTTTTCGTACCAGTCGGCCGTGATGTGCATCGCTGGAATGCCCCATTTGTCGACAACATTCTTGTTGATCTCAACCTTATTCTCGTAATGGGGCAGACATTCCCCAAAACCCGAGAGAGACATTTGCCATGAGCCAGACTTCTTCATAGCTTCTTTGAAGCTGGCGCCAAATCCTGGTTGTAGACTTCCACCCAGACTGGGAAGCTGAAAGCCTCCCAGGATCCCGGCTCGGTGGCTTCCGCCCTGGAAACCGTAACCACGAAGGTATTTGGGATGCTTGGTTCTTACATTTTGGAAACGGGCAATGTAAATGCCGTTCGGTCGCCTTCCGATGTCATCGTATTCTTCCAGTCCTGGATACTCGCCGCTGGCGCCTGATCCATAGAGATGATCCATCAAGTAATGCCCGAGGACCCCGCTGGAATTGGCCAGTCCATTGGGGTAGCGGCTATTGTGAGAATTCAGCAAGATGCGGGTAGACTCAAGGGTAGAGGCACACAAAAAGACCGTCTTGGCTTTGAACTCAATCTCCTGCTGGCTGACTCCGTCCACCACATGGGCGCCTGACAGTTTGTTACTATCCTTGTCGTAAATTAAATGCCGCACGACGCTGTGCGGACGGAGCGTCAGGCGACCGGTGGCCTGGGCGGCTGGGAGTGTGGAGCTCAAAGTGCTGAAATAAGACCGGGTGATACACCCCTGTTCGCACGGGCCACAGTAATGGCAGGGTGCCCGGCCATTATGTTCGCGCGTTATGATGGCGCAGCGCCCTATGGTGAGGATCCGTTCTCCCTTCCATTTCTCCATAAGAACCCGTCGCATCAGCCTTTCCCCACAACTCAACGCCATAGGGGGCAGGAATTTTCCATCTGGAAGTTGTGGGATATTTTCCTTCATGCCACTAATGCCGATGAAAGATTCCACATAGTCGTACCAGGGTTCAATGTCTTCGTAGCTAATGGGCCAGGGAATAGCAATGCCTTCTCTTTCGTTGGCCTTGAAATCCAGGTTGCTCCAACGATAGACCTGGCGCCCCCACATGATGGAGCGGCCACCTACCTGGCGACCACGCAAGAACAGATACGGTTTATCAGGCGGCGTGGTATAAGGGTTTTCTTTGTCATTGACAAAAAGGAAATGGTTGTATTCCCGGCAGGCGTAACATTGTTTTTGCACGGGATAATTCTCATCCATGAACTTCCGGTCTGTCAGGCCCCGAAACTTTACGTCATAGGGCAGCTTGTGTTCGGAGTAATCCACACCGGGATCGATGTTGCGCCCTGCCTCGAGTAGCAGCACGTCGAGCCCTTTCTCGGTCAGTTCCTTAGCCGCCCAGCCGCCAGTGATTCCCGATCCTATTACGATTGCATCATAAGTTTTGGTCTTCGCCATTGGGAGTTTAACCTCTAAACGAATTGGCAAATCAAAAAGAGAAATAGGCCGCGAATGAACGAGAATGAACGCAGCGAGAACAGAAGGGGTGACACACAAGCTGTCTTTCCTTTTCGCCACTGCACTCAATTTTTGTTGGCGCGTTCATTAGCATCCATTTGGAGCGCTTTTATTGCTCGTCATGCCTGGTGTTCGGGGTGAGTGCAACCTTTGTATTCGACCCAGCCGCTAAACTTCAGTTCTTCTTCAAGTCCTACTTTGGAAGTGTAGTAGCCAAAGACGGTCAGGCTCTTAATTCTATTAAAAAAGATTTGTCCGATGGAGTCTTCGCTGGAATCCTCCATACTGATTCTAGTAAGCAAGTCGGCCTGTTGTGCCGTACTAGCCTGGGCAAAGGGTTTCTGAAAGAGTTCGGTAGAGCGCCTGTCAATCCAGTCCAGCCCTTTCAAAAATTGGTCTTTTTCCTGCTGAATTGTCGAACTAAGGAAGACATCAATAAATTCATTCACTCTGGCGGCCTTAGCGCCCGGTGTAGCGGTTTGAGGGATGATGAGTTCGCAAATCGAGGTTACGGTTTCATTTTGGTGTGGATTAAAAACAGTCAAGCCGGCAGCCGGGCTGCCATTCGAAGGCACCGTAGACAGATGATTGTGAACTGCCTGGCCTTGGGCGAAGATAGACTCCCCCGAGAAGCCACTGAAAACAGGCATTGAAGAAACGGCTCCAAAGACAATTGAGATATTTTTCAAGGCCTGCCGACGGTCAATTCCCCTTTTTTCAAGTTGAGATTCCATTGCGGGCATTTTCCTCCTGCTTCTGATGTTGCACCTTGTTTAGCTTTCTTAACGGAGACCAGGCAAGGACAAAAGGTGCGACGGTCACGAAAAAGGCTGTGGAGATAATAAAAGGAAGCAGCAAAACATGACATTGAAGCGAATTCAAGGTTAGCAGATTCCATGGCAAAAACAAAAGCTTTTGATCGAAATCTGGTGTGCCACAAATATGCGGAGATTCAGTCCAGCCACTGGCGTCAGCCAATGGTCTGGAGATTGGACATTTTCCCCGAAGGGGATTGACAAATCAGCCCAGGGTTGACGCGAAGCGGCATAAGTCGGCGCGGCATTGTCTGTGTATCAAGAAGTGGTCTAACGATGAGCTCACCTACTTCGAGGGCGCCACGCCCTCGAAGATAGGTGCAGCGCTTTGTTCTGCATTCTTTGTGTGTCGGATATGAATGGCATGTTCCGTATAAACTTCAAACGCAGCAAGAAAACCCATTTGGTATTCCTTTTTCCGTTTCTGATTTTTTTTTAGCATTTCTCGAACCTTTGTATCGGTTCCCAAGTGTGGGAACCACAGCAGAGCAAATGAAAGACCGTCGTGAAAACCGTCCTCATACTCAGCCCTGCTATCTCCGAGATAAGCTCCCCAATGAGAAACGTATTTCTCACCTTTCTTAAATTCTTTATTAAAATAAGCTATAGTTTCTGGATCAGAAACTGTGGAAACCGGCGTCTCCGCTTTAACTTGAATCAGACCTACTGCTGTCAACATTATCAAAGCCGATAAAAAGTTTTTCATAGTTTTGCAGAACGATAGAAGTGAGCTACCGCCGCCCTGGCTGTTCGCTCCAGTGATAGGTTAGCTGAAAACCATGTCCAAGATTCATTTCATCGTGCCTTTATCGAATACGACCTTTTTCGGCCTGTTTCCCGAATCTTGAATCTTCTTCAAAAATGATTTCAAAGACTCCAGTGAGAGATCCGGAATGGCATCTTTCTCAATGAAAAAGTCGTCTTTTGCGTATAGGTGCGATAATATCCGCCACTGATTCGCCCTCGGAGTTTCCCTCGATGTAGCCTTCTCTAAGAAAAGAATTCGATACTCCCCTTTCTGATACGTGGGACCGACCCAGGCCGTCTCCCTGAAGCGGAATAGCTTCCCTTTGGTGAAGGGACCCTTCAAAATCTTCAATGCCTTTGCCACGGATACCATCGGCCCGTCCGCCGGAGTTGCGGTGTAGTCCGTCGAGAGAATCTCAACCGCCACCACCGCGTCAGCAGTCGTAATCAGGCCTTCGTAGGGAGGCTGCTCCTGCTTCACCGCAATAGCTCGCCAGGCAAATCCCCAGAACGCGATAAGTATGAGAGTGCAACGAGAAGCCTTTTTTATCATATTTTCTAAAGCTAACGCTCAGGCATCAGCCGCCCGCCGCCGCTTTTGGCGGCGGGTCGGTTGAATGCCTTGGTTAGGCCCCTTTCTGCTGATAAGTGGGAAACGCTCCGGATGCTCTATCGATTCCACGGCGAGGTCCACATCAAGCTCGGGCCAGTATAGATGATGCGGACGCGGGAGCTCCACGTTCAGCAGCTTTCCCACCGGAACATCCCGGAACCAGGGAAACTCCTCAAACGGCAAGAAAAGCTCCCGACCACCAATGAAAAGCCAGAATCCATGCTTCGAGATGTTGGTGACTTCAACTTCTGAAATGAACTTTCCAAGCTGCGCGGATCTCATCTTCACGCTCCTGAATAAGGCGAAGAGCAGTGTTAACCTGGCGACTACTCAACCCGTAGTTCTGAGCCAGCTCGATCTTGGGTTCTAGCCAGAACTTAGCTTCCCCGTTGGAGCTGTGAACATGCACGTGCAGCCGTGCTTATTCAAGTTTGAAAAAATATAAACGGAAGCCGCTGTCCCGAAAGATGGTTGGACTCATCGAGGGAAATCATATCACCGTGGCAATGCGAAAGTCATGGGCCTAACGTTCACGTTCACCGGGCGGCGGTGAACGGCTTTCATCTCAGGATACGCGCTGCCCGCCGCTCCGCTGCAGCGCGTTAGACCGTCCCGCCGCAATACCGACCATCGGGTTGCCCGCTATCGACTGCCAGACTTGAGCGCTGAACGAGTCCGCTCACGGGCCGTACGAAGCTCGTTCGTGATCGTCTTCGACGCGACTGCTTGCGCCTTTGAAAACGACGGCACCGCATCCGTCGAACTCATCACGGCCTGTCGCAACAGCGTGCGCACTC
>JBGOVH010000046.1:0-10193 GCA_041478005.1 Terriglobia bacterium
ATAAGAGGTTGTGATCTCGACATCACCATTGATATTCATGGCCTTTACGTTGGAATGGTGTCCATCTATAGAAAGGGAACTTTCCAAATCATGGCACTGCACCGGTCCGTACCGGTTTGAAAGCGAAACAGGGCCTCTTATCTTGCTCAGGTCCACTGGCCCATAGCCATTCTCCACCTTTATCGTGCCTCCAATGGTTTCTACTTGAACCGGCCCATATTTGTTTACGACTTGGCAATTCCCGGTGATTCCGTTGAGATTGACTGGACCGTACTTGTTTTCTACATGAAGGTTACCATCAATGCTTTTAACAATAACCGGTCCATATGCATTGGCAATTTCTTGATCGCCAGAAACACCGTCCACAGAAATAGGACCGTACTTATTTGATATGCTTAACTTTGCTGATTTTGGCAGCCAAACGAAAAAGTCGGTTTGCAGCCCCTTCCTCAAGTCTTCTTCAAGGCTTTCGCGATTTGAGGAGAGGCTGTATCCTGGTTCGCTGCCATGAGTCTTGGGTTCCAATCTAATCTTCAAAGCATCGGCTACCGCTTTGGCTGCAGCTTCATCATCCGCTTTTACTCTTTTTACCAATTTTACCTTGATTTCCAATTGCTCGTGGACCAGCACATTAACACCTCCAAACTTGTTGTCGATATCTAATGAAAGGCTTCCTCCTTTCAAAGGCTGTGTGCTTTCTTCGGTAAATTCAAAACTCTTTCTGGAGTCGAATATGCCAAAATCGCCGTCGTCAATATGAATCCCAATTTCGTCTGGAGACCATTTCCACGTGCCATGCGTCAAACCCTTGGTCACGCCAGAAGCTGCCGTACCCGCGATTAGAATAAAAATGAGCAGAACTACATCTCCTCCTGAAAGGATGCTCTTCCGGCGGGCTTCAGGATTCTCTTCGGAGCTAAAATAACTCACCAGTTTTTTTAGTCCCCACAGGATGATGATTACAGGCCAAAACCTGGCAAATAGCAGCCAGCCTGAGGCCCAGTACCTTGCCAAAAGCCTCCATGGCCTGAAGTCCGGAATGATATTATTCAGCAAGAATAAGACTCCAATGCTGATTAGCACTATAGACCAAAAGATGGATCCTTTATGCCTGTTCATTTTTCCCCCCAATGGTTACGCCTGCCCCAAAATAGACCCAAATCTTGTGTCCCCCCAGCCCTAGCAAGACCACAGGCCAGAACTTAAGAGCATGCTCCAGGAACCCTTGAATCAACTCGTCCAGGAACAGAAGGCACCCTATTCCGACTAAGATCATGCCGGCCCAGAGATTCTCATTCTTTCTGATTTCCTCCTCTTTCTGGCTCCATTGTCCTCTAGCTTTGAGAATGTTTCTCCTGGCCGTATGGCAGGCCTCAAGAGGCATATAAAAATAGAAAGCAGCGACCATCATTCCAAAAAGCGATTCGAAATTTCCCACACCAGGATTATGAGACAGGGAAATCAAAAATCCGAAAACCATAACGTGAACTAAGGCTTTGAGGTATTCCCCATTACATATGGCTCCGACGCCTGGAATCAATCCCAGTGCGAAAGCCGTCCCAGGAGAGCAATGATTCTGGGGATTAGCGAGTACTGGTTCTGAAACTTTGATTTGCGCGGAGCATAAGGAACAGTAGAAACGGTCTCTCACAAAGGTCAGACACTCCTTGCAAAATGGCTTCAGGCAAAGACCACAGTTCTCGAATGAAGAAATTTCCGGATGATTTGAGCAATTCATAATCAGTTTCTTCCTAAAAAAGAGAAGTTTGAATCCAGTCTTAGATTGACGGAGGTTTTTGAATTAAGGCCCCAAGAGCTACCAAATGTTCTGTTGCTGAATTCTCTTGGGGCTTGACAACATTCTTTGGGTTTGCCTCATGCTCTTTCTTGGCTCCCGTTTCTTCAGACCGGATCTCCTCAAACTTTGATTGGATCTGGTACAAGATTTTCAGATCATTGATGCGTCTAATGCTGTTGTCGTAAGCAATATTCACGGTCCGGTACAGGCTTTCTACAACACTTCTTCGTGTCAGACTATTCCATTGGATCTCGCCCAAATTCACTCCCAGAGCATTCATAACAATTGACAAAGAGATAATAGCCACACAGGCACCGGTGGCAAAACGAGGTGAGGAGTATAAGGGCCTAAAAAGCTCCCGGAGATACTCAATCCAGGTGAAGGTCTTATAGTTGCCTATCGTTTGAACCAGAATTCTCTCCATCAAACGAGCAGGTGGGTCTATCTCGGGAAAAGATTTGCAGAGAGAAAGAACCGACTGCATGTCAATGGATAACTGAGCACAGGCTTCACAGGTTTTCAGATGCAACTTGACCTCTTGTTGCTCTGATTGAGTCAAACCACCCTCCACATAAGTTCCCATCAACTTTTCGATCTCTGGGCATTCCACGTTCATATGACCTCTCCCTGCCCTATCACTCCGAATCTGGCTAAACCGAGAACCCTTTTTTTCGAGACGCTAGCTTCTGCAAATACCGAGTCAATTCGACCCTTCCTCTATTAATCCTGGACTTCACTGTACCCTCCGGAACCCTGAGGATCTCTCCAATTTCTTCGTAGCTCAACTCTTCAAGATCTCTCAGTATGACGGCCTCCTTTAGTTGAGGCGGAAGGTGGCTGAGAGCTTTTCTCAAAATCTCAGCACTTTCTTTGCGTTCAAGCTCCGCATGCGCTCCTGGGCGATCAGAAGGCATAGTTTCTAAGAGGCTGTACTCCTCGTTTTCATCCGTGGAGACAGTGACTCGATCATCTTTGCTCTGACGGTAGTGGTCAATAAGCAGATTTCGGCTGACACTCATGACCCATGTCACAAAGTTTCCAGTCTCCGGATTGTAATTGCTCAGATTCCGAAAGACCTTCATGAAGACTTCCTGCGTAAGATCTTCTGCCTGGTCCACCCTGCCAACGAAGCGATAACAAAGATTGTAGATTCGTCTGGTGTGTTTGATCACCAGCTTTTCCCAGGCTAACGAGTCTCCTCTCCGGGCCTGTTCTATTATTTCTGTGTCAACATCCGTCAAGACTCGGCTCCCGGCTTGGCTTCAAGTGAACCTACGCAAGACAAACGGCTAAGGTTCAAAAAATATAGAGTTGTGGGCATCTATTCTGAAGATTCACAATCGTGGCTAAACCAAGCATTGCTGTAGATAAAGAAAATTCGCTGTGAACTAAGGAGGACGCCTATTCAATTGTTATTGATTGAAAAATAAAAGCTTAAGTGGGAGAACAACTTGACTTGAGAGTCTTTTTTCTATAGTTTTTAGCTTTGAACTAAGCGGCAAGTTGAAGCAAGAATTGTCGCACGCCTCCTTGGTTCCGACAGGAATCGCCTTGGTTATTGCGATCCCGGGCTCGGACTAATGCCAGTCCGCGTGAATTTCTCTCATTATTCGCATATCCGATAAGGCTTGCAATTATTTTCTTATCCATGACTATTGAATAAGGCAATGATTGCCTAGTCAGATCTTATGAAATGTCCTTTTTGCGGCCATTTGGAAGATAAGGTGGTCGATTCCCGAGAAAGCCGAGAGGGCGATGTGATCCGTCGACGCCGGGAATGCATGCAATGTGCAAGGCGTTTTACCAGCTATGAGCGCATCGATGAGATTCCCTACATGGTTGTCAAGAAGGACGGAAGCCGAGAGAAATTTGACCGTCAGAAACTCTTAAATGGCCTTCTGAAGGCGTGCGAGAAACGACCGGTCAGCACCAACCAGCTGGAGTCGATCGTAAATGAAGTCGAGTCTTCCGTTCAGGAGGCCAACGACCGCGAACGGAGCACAAACGAAATTGGTGAAATGCTGATGGAGCGGTTGAGAAAGTTGGATAAAGTCGCTTACGTTCGGTTTGCCTCGGTATACCTGGACTTCAAGGATATTAAAGAATTCATGGCCGAACTCCGAGAATTACTCAAGGTGAAGTAGACCGATATTCGCTTTGAACTGCAAAAACAAACTGTGTCAATGATCGTAAAGATGTTGCAAGACTCGCCCATCGTTGAATTAATGAAGCTGCAGGAAGACATTACACAATTGATTTGCGGCCTTTCCAGCAAATTCTCTGGAGGGCTGATGCATTCCGGCCAGCTTTGGAGTCCCAATACTGACCTAAGCGAAGATTCCAAAGAGATTGTCGTTCGGGCTGAAGTTCCAGGCATCGGGGTTTCTGATCTTGAAGTGGTTTTTCAGGAAGGCTATTTGCAAATTAGCGGGGAAAAAAAACAGCCTAACCACAAAGATAAAGATATCGTGCGCTATCTATGTTTGGAAAGAAGCTATGGAAAATTTTCCAGAATTATTTATCTGAATGTGGCGGTTGATATCAACACGGCAAGCGCCAAACTTCATAACGGAGTTTTAACGATTGTTTTGCCAAAGCTTTCCAATCGTCGAAAACAGGAAAAAATCATACCCATTGAGCACTATTGAGCTAAGCAGAGAGTTCCATGCCCGAAGAAGAAAAATCTGACGATTCCCAACTGAAAATTCCCGACACGCTTCCCGTACTGGCTTTGCGTGACATTGTGGTTTTTCCATTCATGATTGTTCCCCTCTTTGTCAGCCGGGAACGTTCGATTAAGGCGGTGGACCAGTCTCTTTCTGAGAATCGCCTGATTCTCCTGGTATCTCAAAAGGAGATGGAGCAGGACGAGCCCGCACCCAAGGACCTTTACTCGACGGGAACTGTGTCCATCATCATGAGAATGCTAAAACTGCCAGACGGGCGAATCCGCATTCTGGCGCAGGGACTCTCCAGGGCCAAGGTGGACCAATATGACGAATCCTCCAAGCCGTACCTTCAAGCCAAGATCAGCGTGGTATCTGAGCCTTTGATTGAAAATGCTCCGCTGGAGATTACAGCGCTGGTCCGGAATGTCCGTGGTTCTCTGGAGAAGGCGGTCAGCTTGGGGAAGAATATTTCTCCCGAGGTCATGGTGCTGATGGCGAACTTGGATGATCCAGGACGCATGGCCGACCTGGTTGCATCGAATCTCGAGCTGAAAGCCCAAGACGCGCAATTGGCCTTGGAACTGGTTGACCCAGTCGCACGACTCAGAAAGGTTCACGAATTGCTGACTAAGGAACTGGAGCTCTTAACCGTCCAGCAGGAAATCAACACACAGGCAAAAGGCGAAATAGATAAGAACCAGCGTGAGTTCTTTCTCCGCCAGCAGCTGAAGGCCATCCAGCAAGAGCTGGGTGAAACCAGCGAGCTTTCTGAGGAGATTCAGCAATTGCGCGAGAAGATTTCCAAAGCCAACATGGCCAAAGAGGTGACAGAAGAGTGTGAACGCCAACTAAAGAAATTGGAGCGAATGCACCCGGATTCTGCCGAAACTGCCACCATCCGCAACTACCTTGACTGGATGGTGACAATCCCCTGGTCGGTTTCTACGACTGACAATCTGGACCTGCACAGAGCGCAGCAAATTCTGGATGAGGATCATTTTGGCCTTGAGAAAATCAAGGAAAGGATCATCGAGTGTCTGGCGGTTCGCAAAATCAAGGGAGACACCAAAGGTCCAATCCTCTGTTTCGTTGGCCCCCCCGGTGTGGGCAAGACTTCACTTGGCAAATCCATTGCCAGGGCCTTGGACAGGAAGTTCGCTCGTTTGAGCCTCGGTGGAGTTCATGATGAAGCCGAGATTCGCGGGCATCGCCGCACCTACGTGGGCGCCATGCCGGGGCGCATCATTCAAAGCATTCATCAAGCTGGCTCGAATAACCCCGTGTTCATGATGGACGAAGTCGATAAGATCGGGATGGACTACAGGGGCGACCCTTCTTCAGCATTACTTGAAGTGCTCGATCCAGAGCAAAATTCAACTTTTCGGGACAACTATTTAGGAGTGTCGTTTGATCTCTCCAAAGTGATGTTTATCACCACAGCCAATGTGTTGGATCCCATCCAGCCGGCTTTCCGCGATCGCATGGAAGTGATCGAGCTTTCTGGTTACACCGAGGAGGAGAAGCTAGCCATCGCCAGAAAACATCTCATCCCCAAACAGCTTTCTGAGCATGGTTTAAAGCCAAAGCAGATCCATTTCAACACGGGAGCTCTTCGCACCATTATCTCTCAGTACACGCGCGAGGCAGGCCTTCGAAATCTGGAAAGAGAAATTGGCGCAGTGTGCCGAAAAGTCGCGCGCAAAATCGCTGAAGGGAATAAAGGAATTTGTAAAATCAACGCAGATAATATTCCTGAATATCTTGGGACCCCCAAGATCGTGCCAGAGGAACTCTCCAAAAGAGATCAGATTGGAGTGGCCACCGGGCTTGCCTGGACACCGACGGGTGGTGAGATCATGTTTATCGAATCCACAGCCATGAAGGGTAAGGGAAGTTTGACCTTAACGGGCAAGTTGGGTGACGTGATGAAGGAATCAGCCCAAGCCGCCCTGAGCTACGCCCGAAGCAACGCAAGAGACCTCGGAATCAATGAAGACTTTTTCCAGGATCGTGATATCCACATTCATGTTCCAGAAGGGGCTATTCCCAAGGACGGACCTTCTGCAGGCATCACCATGGCGACCTCATTGATTTCCATGTTTACGAGTCGACCCGTAAAGAAAGGCGTGGCTATGACTGGTGAAATTACTTTGAGGGGAAATGTGCTTCCCATCGGGGGGTTGAAGGAAAAGATTCTGGCTGCCCGCCGGGCGGGAATCAAGAGGGTCATCATTCCCCATCTCAACAAGAAAGATTTGCAGGACCTACCCAAGAGTGTGCTCTCTTCTGTAGAGATTCTCCCGGTAGAAGAGGTGAAGCAAGTCCTGAAAATTGCCTTGGCCGTGAGTCCCAGACGCAACTCTCACCCCTTGAAAAAATAATGCCCTCCCGCAGTGCCTTAGTTACTGAGGCTCAAATCATCCGTCGTATCCATCTGCTTTCGTCGAAGGCTTCCCCTTCCTCCCATCGAGTTATTCTTCCCCAGGGAGATGATGCCGCGGCTTTTAGAGTTCGCCCTGGCTTTCTGATGCTGGTCTCAACGGATGCCTTGGTGGAGGGAATCCATTTCAGCTTGATGTACTTTTCTCCTGAAGAATTGGGGTGGAAGGCTCTGGCCGTCAATCTCAGCGACATCGCGGCTGTGGGTGGAACACCGCTCTATTTCACGACCACTCTCGCGCTTCCGAAGACCATCGATCGCACTTTTGTGAATGGCTTTTATCGCGGGATCCTGCAGCTCGCTAATAAGCATGACGTCGTGCTGATTGGAGGGGACACGTGCTCATCCCAAAAAGACATTTTCGTCGATGTCACCATTCTGGGCGATGTCAAACCCAACAAAATTCTAAGACGAGCAGGAGCAAAGCCTGGGGATTCGATCTTTGTGACAGGTGAACTGGGTGGTTCCGCAATTGGATTGGAGCTTTTGACCAATTATCCCGGGATTGCGCGTAGAGAGCCCTTGTTGACGGGTCGTCATCTGAGGCCGGTTCCTCGTTGCGAATCGGGGAGATTCCTTGCTGAAAACCGGATCGCCTCTTCCATGATCGATGTGAGCGACGGGCTGTCGACCGACTTGCATCATTTGTGTGAGCAGAGTAGCGTCGGCGCAATCATTGAGGCAGACAAAATCCCTCTTCCGCGGGTCAATTCTAAGACCGCCAGGCTGTTGACTCATGACTTGGTAAACTACGGGCTAAATGGGGGCGAGGATTATGAACTGCTCTTTACTGTGCCCCCGAGCATGAGACCCACACTACCTCGAGACATTTTCGGGTTGCAGGTTCACGAGATCGGACAGATTACGAGGCGGTCTGGCTGTCGCATCCAGCAGTCGGGTCGAATGCGGAAACTCCTCCCCGCAGGCTTTGATCATTTCGAATGGTAGATTGTGCGACAGCTGAGAAGAGCGAGTGAGCGTGAGTTGACTAGTTTCCATCGTTTCTTTAGGATGTCCGATGGGATACTAAGGACTATTAGTGATTGGAATCCATTCATGACTAAATCCGCCTTAAGATTGGGCGCTAGCTTTCTTTTATTCCTCATCTTACCTGCTATCTCACAAGCCCAAAATGGTTCCATTCTGATCCAACCAGACATCAGAGTTTTCACTGTCTTGGCAGCCCTCCAGACTGCAGGCTTGGAATTGAACTCTTCACGACCCCAGCCGATGCGTTCGGCCATTTCCTTGGATCTTAAGGGGCTTCCCCCCGACTTGAAGGAGCGCTTGGAAAAGTTTTGTCAAGGGCACATGGAGGGCAAAAAAGCGGAAGATCAAGTTTCCAAGTACGTTTCGCTGGCTCTGTTCACTGAGGGTCCACCGGATTTCAAACTGTCTGCTGCCGATCTCCCACCCGACGCAAAGTCCATTTCAGAATTTATGGGCCTGGTTAGAGAGTTTTACATTGCTGCAAAAATTGAAGTCCTTTGGAGCAAGAATCGAGAATACTACGACCAGGTGGTCAATGCTTATCGACCTCTGATAAACCAGATCATTCTGAAGACGGATGGTTATTTGAGGGTCATATCTGGTTCGTTTTTGGATCGTCAACTGTTGATCATCCCCGAACTGCTAGTGCCCCCCAATACATTCAATTCCCGAACCTATCGTGAAAGTTATTACCTCGTCTTTGGCCCGTCAGAGAAAGTGGCATCCGATGAATTCCGCCACCAATACCTTCACTTCCTTTTGGACCCGTACGCCTTGCGATTCATGCTTCCTCGTGAGACGCGAATGGCGCTTGAAAAATTCTTAGAAACGGCTCCGAACATTGAGAGCCCGTATCGAACAGACCTTCAATTCCTGGTTACGGAGAGTCTGATACGAGCGATTGATCTGAGGATGAATAAGGTTGTAGAACCCAGGGCTAGCGCCTCTTTGGACTCATACATCCGCGCTGGGGCAGTCTTGGTGCGACACTTTTATGACTCACTTCAAACCTTTGAAGCCAGCCCGGAGGGAATTCGGGTTTACTATCCGGGAATGGTCAGGAGTGTCGACATGAGCAGAGTCGAAACATCCTTTATGGAAGCCCAGAAAACGGTGGTGGTCAAAAAAGCAGAGCCAAGTGAATTGGAGAAACTTATCCTGGAAGCGAATGACCAGCTTGGAAACAATAATCTGGAAAAGGCTGCGGAGCAATTTCAGAGCATCTTGAAAACTCAAGATCCCAACAATGGTGAGGCACTTCACGGCCTGGGGGTCATTGCCATTATTCAGAATGAAAGGGAGACTGCCAAAAACTATTTTCTGAAAGCGCTTCAATCTGTTTCTACTAACAATTCGATCAAGGTTTGGTCGCACATCTACCTCGGCAGAATCTACGACGTTGAAGACAATAGAGAAGATGCGGTGCAACAATATCAGTTCGCTATTATCTTAGGGGACAATACCAGGAACGCCCAGGAGATTGCCCAGAGAGGACTCAAGGAGGCTTTTAGCCCGAAGAAACGCTCCTCCTCACCTTGAAGTACATCTTAGTCAAATCATGCAGCATCCCAAGGGTTGAAGGCGCTGTTTCTAAAGGTCTGTCTTTCGAAGCGGGAATCCTCTTTCAACTTCATCTTCCTTTTGGAGAAGAAAATCTCTATGAGTAGCAGGACAAGAAACATTCTTTGGTTGATTATGGTTCTTGGCGTTGGTTTTCAGGGCATAGGACTAACCCAGCAGACATCCCAAACGGGGGTTCCTTCCTCCTCAGCCGGTCCCCAGGCGAAAACCAAGGAGGAGCACGAAGCCTATATAGCCTTTTATCAAGAGGCGGATTCGAAAAAGAAAATCGAAATGGGGAACAAGTTTCTGGCCGACTTTTCGGCTTCTGAATTCAAGCCCAATGTCATGCTTCTCATGATTCAGGCATTTCAAGCATCTCGTGATCACAAGATGGTTGTGGAATGGGGAGAAACCCTTCTCAATAATTTTCCAGAGAATGCCTCCAAGGCTTTTGTCTTTCAGGCACTAATGATGGCTAATCAAGCCCTCAATGATCTTCCAAAAACTGTGGATTATGCAGAGAAGCTGCTTGCGGCAGACTTGAACAACCTGAGCGCTATATACACGATTCCTTTTGTTCTTTCTGAACGCAGCCTGACCTCTGGAGAAGAAGGAAGAAAAAAAGAGCTGACCAGAGCGGCTGAGGTAGCCTCCAAAGGCCTGGCCATGGCTAAGCCGGCCCAGTTGTCCGACGAGCAGTGGGTCCAGTTCCAAACAGCATTACACTCCTCTA
>JBGOVH010000505.1:0-3167 GCA_041478005.1 Terriglobia bacterium
AACATCGCGTAATGTGGCTGTTTCGTTCATCAGGGAAATCCACTCCTCCACTTAAGTATAAGGTTGCTGATATGTGCTGGCAAGCGTGAGTAAACCTTTTTCGGTAATGCCTAAGTTACAGTGGGAATCGAATTGGCATAGGTAGCCACGATTAATGCGCTTTCTGCAGCCATCGTGGGCTTTTCCTCAAAGGCACACCTGTCCACGACAAACGCAACCAGCGCGTTTGTCGTGGCTACCAAAGATTTCTCCCGCAACTGAGGCATTCCCCTTTTTGCCGGTGCCAGACGCAACTACACGCTGGTACCTCTCTTCAACTTCTTCAACTGGAGAGTGCGCCTTGTTTCTGAACAATGAAAATTCGAATGGCCTCGATGGTTAGATTTCTATATGATTCACCCGCTCTGAACGCTGATGTTCAGACACTGTTGATTGCTGCAGCAACACGCCGATGACTGGAAAAAACCTGAGACAACTCGACTCCATTCTGCTCAGTCTCAAACCATTATCAGTGTTCCTATTTCTTATCATCTCAATTTTAGTCACTTTCCTCATGAACCCTGAGCTTTTATCAAAGACGAAAGAAGTCATCGTTCAACTGACCTACAAAGTAGGCCTTCAGCCGGACCAAAGCGTAGTGGTTCCTTCGAATCAAATCTTGCGGCCTGCGGGCATCCAAATTTCCTTTCCGGGACGTCCCACCGATATGGCCCTCAGCTCGGACGGCAAGACCCTGGCCGTGTTGAATAGTACAGGTATTGTCCTCATCGATGTGACAAGAAAGAGTGTTAGGCAAACCGTTACCGCGGAAGGGCTGCACAGTTCTTACGCTGGAATCGTCTTTAGCCCGGACGGCAAATCGTTGTATTGTTCCAGCAATAAAGATTTCGTTCAAGTCCTCGCTCTTGATTCCGAAGGAAGAGCCCGATTGACCGAGTCCATTAAGCCACCTATTCCTGAGGTGGGGGGAAGTCCGGTTCCCAGTGGGCTGACTCTGAGCCCGAGCGGCAGATACCTGTTCATGGCCCTCACTCGTAATAACAGCGTCGCGATTTACGACCTCGCACAGAAGGTCTTTTTCAAGCAGATTCCTGTAGGGATGGTGCCCTATGGATTGGCTCTCTCCAAGGACGGCAGCGAACTATATGTCAGCGATTGGGGAGGGAGAGAAGCCAAAGAGGGAGACACAACGGCTAATTCCTCAGGCAGCCGTCTTGTGGTTGACCAGGAAACGGGGATTGTGAATACGGGCGTAGTTTCGGTGATTGATTTCAAAGAACAGAAGGTGATCGAGACCCTCGAGGTCGGCCTTCATCCTTGCGGAATGTGTTTGAGCAGAGATGGAACCCGCCTTTTTGTTGCCAATGCCAACAGTGATACCGTCAGTGTCATCGACACCTTGAAGCGTGAAGTGGTGGAGGAAATCCCGGTGAAAGCGGACCCGTCGTTGCCTCTTGGTTCCTCACCCAATGCATTGACTCTCTCTCCGGACGGCAAGAAACTGTATGTAGCTCTCGGCGGAAATAATGCCGTGGCCGTGCTGGCTTTGGGGTCTGCAAGCGCCAAGAGCCTCAAGTCCGTTGCAACTAAGCTGGAAGGTCTGATCCCAACCGGCTGGTACCCTGGAGCGCTCCTGCTGGATGCCGAGGGCAAGAGATTGGTGGTCGCTAACACCAAAGGAATTGGGTCGTTGGGCCCAGCAACACCCACCGATGGGCATCTAGCCGAACAATTCTTAGGGACGGTCTCAATCATCGATTTGCCCTCCACAAAACAACTAGCCCAATGGACGGACCAGGTTAGACTCAACAACAACATGCCCCAGGCATTGAATTCCCTGAGGCAGGAAAACCGCAAAGTCAGTTCGCAACCGGTTCCAGCAAGAATTGGTGACCTTTCTGTTTTCAAGCATGTCTTTTACATCATCAAGGAGAACCGAACCTACGACCAGGTATTTGGGGATCTCGAAAAGGGTAATGGCGACCGCCGCTTCGTCCAATTCGGTCGTGAAGTCACTCCCAACCAGCATGCCTTGGCCGAACAATTCGTCTTGCTGGATAATTTCTATTCCAGTGGCGCAGTTAGCCTTGACGGCCATCTCTGGCTTACCGAAGCCAACGTGACGGATTACATTGAAAAGGGGTTTGGAGGCTTTACGCGAAGCTACCCGTTTGATGGAACCGATCCGTTGGCATATGCCAGTTCCGGCTTCCTCTGGGATAATGCCCTGCGGCACGGGCTGACCTTTCGAGACTATGGAGAGTTTGTCAAAACAAGCATTGTTCCCAAAGACGCTTCATGGAAAGAAATTTATGAGGATTACATGAGTGGAGGAGCAAGAATCCAAATCAAAGTTATTGCTGAAGTGGCTCCACTTAATAAATACCTCTGCGTTAACTTCCCTGGATTTTCCACCAAGGTTAGTGACCAGCAACGTGCTGACGAATTCCTCAAGGAGTTCCGACAATTCGAAAAAACAGGCAGTCTTCCCAATCTCGTCATGATGCTCTTGCCCGCTAATCACACGACGGGGACGCGTCCGGGTTATCCAACACCGAGGGCACAGGTGGCGGACAACGACCTGGCATTGGGAAGGATTGTCGAGGCCATCAGCCAGAGCCGGTTCTGGAAAGAATCGGTGATTTTCGTCGTCGAAGATGATGCACAAGACGGGCTGGATCACGTGGATGGTCATCGCACGGTTGCCCAGGTGATTAGCCCTTACACCAGGCGGAACGCGGTCGAGAGTACCTTTTATAACCAGGTCAGCATGGTTCGGACCATCGAGCAGATCTTCGGCCTGCCTCCCATGAATCAGTTTGATTTGGCCGCCCTCCCCATGACGAGCTGTTTTATCGACAAAATGGATCCAACTCCTTTCAAGAGCCTGCCTAACCAGATTCCCCTAGACGAGATGAATCCTGCCCTGGCTGCTCTTAGGGGTAAAGCACGATATTGGGCAAGGGAGTCGTTGAAGCTGGATTTCTCTTCACCCGATGTGGCAGATGAAGACATTCTCAATCGCGTGATTTGGCATTCCACCCGAGGTCATGATAAGGCCGTGATGATGCCGCAAAGAAAAGACTGTCGAGACAAACACAAGATTAGGTAGCCACGGTGAGCGTTTTCCGCGAGCCGTGGGCTCTTCTGACAACCGTATGGGCCCA
>JBGOVH010000556.1:0-2864 GCA_041478005.1 Terriglobia bacterium
AAGAAACGACTAAAGTCGTCACTACAAGGCTTCTGTACGCCCACTCACTAATTTTTTCACACCTTCAGGGGCTTGGGGGGTGAGGGGTTTTGCCACACAATTATGCGATCCTGACTAAATGGCGGCAGAACCTTCTCTTATTCTGTGAACCGGTACTTAAACAACGCCCATAAGGCTGAAATGCCGTCACGCCAGGTTATTTTCTTTCCTTCACTAAAATCTCTCCCGGAATAGGAAATAGGCACTTCAACCACCCTCAACTTGCGCTTTAGGATCTTAGCAGTAATCTCTGGCTCAAAATTGAATCGGTTGCATTCAATTCGAATCCCTTGAATTGTTTCTCGTTTGAACAACTTGTAGCAGGTCTCCATATCCGTGATGGACGTCCTGTAGAGAATATTGGTAATGACGGTCAGGAACTGGTTCCCCAAGCGATGAAGCGACGTCATATTGCGGTAGTCACCCGAAAACCTGGATCCATAAACGACGTCCGCCCTGCCCTCCAGAATGGGCTGCAGTAATTTGGGGTAATCATTCGGGTCGTACTCCATGTCGGCATCTTGGACAATCACATAATTTCCAGTAGCGTGTTGAAAACCCGTTCGCAGGGCCGCGCCTTTGCCCAAATTCCTCTCGTGGTACAAGACCTTGGCACCGGCCTTTTCCATCTGCCGGAGGAGATCTCGAGTTCCATCGGTGGAATAGTCATCAACCAAGATAACCTCTTTCTCCACCGGAACAGAGTTTACCCTTCTCAGGATTTCCTGCAGAGTATTCCTCTCATTGTAAACCGGGATGATGACACTCAGTTTCATGCGGCGGGCCGATTCTCCAGGTAATCTCTCAAAGCCTCCTGCCAGTCCTTCAGATCATCCATTCCTAACGACCTTAACTTGGTGTTTTCTAGAACCGAATATGCAGGACGCCGTGCAGGTGATTTAAATTCTGCGGAGGTTGTCGGGGAAAGATCCGCTGGAATTCCGGACAATTCGAAGATCTTTCGGGCAAACTGATACCAGCTGCACTCCCCATTGGACGTCACGTGATACAAGCCATAGTCCCCGGTATGAATTAACTCGCCAACTTTCCGGGCAAGTTCGCGGGTGCTGGTCGGAGTTAAGGTCTGATCATTGACAACTCGAATTGCCTCCCCAGACTTGGCTTTTTTCAGCATGAGTTCTACAAAGTTGCCGCCTTTGCCACTGCTGCCTGCATGTCCGTACAGCCCGCAGGCACGAATCACGAAGCTTTTTCCCCAGAGATATTTTGCGAATTTCTCTCCAGCAAGCTTTGAAATGCCATAGGCATTAATAGGGCTGGTCTCATCTTGTTCCGTAAGGGGCCGGCGAAGGTTTCCCTCAAAAACGTAGTCGGTACTGAAATGCACCAGCTTCGCATCCACTTCGCGGGCGGCCAACGCCAAGTTTCTGACGCCATAAGCATTCACATCGAAGGCGGACATCACCTCGGTCTCACAGAGATCTACTTTATGAAAAGCTGAAGTATTAATGATGACGTGAGGCTGATGTTTTTGGACCTCCACCCGCACTCTCTCAGAATGCACGACGTTTAGGGTTTGATGGGTCGTAGCAATCAGTTCATGCGATGCGAGAATGCTTACCAGATCCGAACCAAGCTGGCCATTAGACCCGATCAACAGAATTTTCAATAGTCGGCTCCTTGTTTTTTGCGCATGGGATTAATCAATGCAGGTTGAGGCGAAGGCTGGTTTTCTACTTCGAAAACGGATCCCGTCACTTGGATGATCTTGTCGGCTTCCTCCAGCAATTTCATCCAGGCAATATTGTAGTAACGGGGATTATCAAAATCCGTGTAGCGATATCTGGAGATGCATTCCACCATATCCTTTACCGCCTCTTCTACCGATACCGCTGGCGCAAAATCCAAGGCCCGCTCGATTTTCTTTCCCGAAACGCGATAGCTTCTCACTCCGTGATACCGATAATCGGACTTCAATTCCGCCTTCACGTCAACCTCACGCAATGCTTCAATAACTCTCAAGGCAAGCTCAGAAATTCTGAAGTTCCCATAAACTACGTTAAAGATCTGGCCTTTAACTTTGTCTTCATCCGCCTCCAGGCATGTAATGTAGGCTCTGGCAGCATCGCGCACATCCACCAGTGGACGCCACATTTCACCTCCGTAGTGAATGGTGAGATGTCCCTTGGAGAGAACGTCCTTAAGGAAGGTATTGACAACCAGATCGTACCGCATTCGGGGTGAGAATCCATAAATGGTCCCCTTGCGCAAAATGACCGGTGAAAAATCATCTCCCGTCATCGACAGAAGGATCTTTTCTGCTTGGTGTTTGGAACTAGAATAGGCAGCCTTGGGGTTCACGGGAGAATCTTCGTCCAGCAGCACATCCTTTTCATCGTTGCCGATTCCCACGTCATAAATGGAACAGGACGAAGCAAAAATGAAACGTCGGATGCCCTTCTTTTTACAGAGCCCGGCCAGGAACTCGGTGGCCTGGGTGTTCATCTCAAAATTGGCTTTGGGATTGTATTCCGCGGTGGGATCATTGGAGAGACCACTCAAGTTGATGACAGCGTCCACTCCATCGAGAACAGAACTATCCATAGTTCGAATATCCCCGGGCTCCAGTTTGATTCGTTCCAGCACTTCTCGAATCCCTTGATCACCATAATAGAGGCGATCAAAGACTTTCACAGCGTAACCGCGCTCTAATAATTCTCTGACCAAAACAGAGCCTACATAGCCAGCACCACCCACAACTAGAATCATCGAATACCTCCACGAGGATGAAGCTCCTCTTCAATCTTTGCTTTAAAGCTTCGGGACCAGACCGAGCGCATTACTGAGCTGGAAGAGTTTAGACT
>JBGOVH010000389.1:0-3948 GCA_041478005.1 Terriglobia bacterium
TCCACTGGACAATTCCTTTTTCAATTTCTTTGATTCTACCGACCCCGTGCTTTAAGAGGGTCGAGCAAAGAATGGTGACATCAGCTCCGGCCATCAGCATCTTAATCACATCTTCTGGAGTGTGGATTCCGCTGGTAGCGGCCAGGCTGGCTTCGATCCTGCCAGATAGTATAGCGATCCAGCGCAAGGGAAGACGCATCGCTTGGGGTGTGCTCAGGAGAATATTGGGTATCACTTCCAATTGCTCAAGGTCAATATCAGGTTGGTAAAAGCGGTTAAAGAGCACCAAGCCATCGGCCCCTGCTTTGCACAGTCGCTTGGCGATGTGAGCCATGTTGCTGAAAAACGGACCCAACTTGATGGCAACCGGAATCTTGACGTTTTGTTTCACATCTTGGAGAACGTTGACGTACATCTGTTCAACTTCAATGCCTGGCAAGTCAAGATCGGTGGGGATGTAGTAAACATTCAGCTCGAGTGCATCAACGCCGGTCTGTTCAATAGCCTTGGCGTATTTTGTCCAGCCTCCGGAGGAAACACCGTTTAAGCTTCCGATAACAGGGATTTGTACCGCACGTTTGGCTTTGTACAAATGTTCCAGGTAGACTTCAGGCGCCAGGTCAAACTCCTCGGCCTCCGGGAAATAATTCAAGGCCTCAGCATAACTGTAAGATCCATAGGTCAAGTAATGATCTAGCTCATGCGACTCGTGCAGAATTTCCTCCTCGAACAACGAATACATGACAATTGCCGAGGCGCCTGAGTCCTCAAGAGCCTTGATTTTACCGATGCTGTTGGACAGTGGACCGCACGCCGACGGGACTAGCGGTGTCCTTAAATGAAGTCCCAAATAATTCGTCGTCAAGTCCATGGGTTTGACCTCTTGTCTAACTCGGAGAACAGTACAAAGAAATTTTCATCCCTTCGAGGCGATTCAGAATGGAGCTTGGGGAACTCCACTTGAAAATAAGTGCTGGATGCTGGGCGTCAGGTGCCAAGCGTTCCCCCTCCTTGCACAAGGAGGGGGTTAGGGGGAGGTTTGCGGAGCTTCCTAGCACCACCCCCCTGAAGTCCCCCCTTGTCCAAGGGGGGACGAATATTTTCATTTTTGCGCCTCTGTTGCACTGTAACTCATTGATGCAAGTTGTTCATAAAAACGCCAACGGTCTTCAGCATCGTGTTGTGCTTGCGCCAGGAGTCGTTTAGCTTCTTCCGGATTCGTTTTGGTTAGCATCTTGTATCGATTCTCCAGGTAAGCATATTCCTCGAACCGAATCCTGGGTTTCTTGTAATCCAGCTGCAACGGGTTTTTGCCCTCCCTTGCGAGATTCGGGTTAAAGCGAAACATTGGCCAGTGTCCGGACTGAACTGCTGCCTTCTGATTGTCCATGGCCGTTCGCATGTTGATACCGTGGGCAATACAATGGCTGTAGGCAATAATCAGAGAAGGTCCGTTGTATGCTTCGGCTTCAACAAACGCTTTTATGGTCTGCAGATCCCCGGCGCCCATGGCAATTTGTGCCACATAAACGTTTCCATAGCTCATGGCATGCATTCCAAGATCCTTCTTGGGGGAGGATTTGCCTCCCGCAGCGAACTTGGCCACTGCCCCTCGAGGCGTGGACTTTGACATTTGACCCCCAGTGTTGGAATAAACCTCAGTATCCAAAACCAGGAGATTGACATTTCTGCCGGAAGCCAGCACATGATCTAGCCCGCCAAAACCGATGTCATAAGCCCATCCGTCACCTCCGACGATCCATACCGACTTCTGGACCAGATGGTCGGCCAGCGTCAGCAGGTTTCGGGCATCTGGAGTGTCTATGGATTTCAGAAGAATCTTTAGCTTCTCCACACGCAGCCGTTGCTCGTAGATGTCGGCTTCATCCTTCTGAGGGGAGCTAATAAGCTCGTGGGCGAAATCTCTTCCCAAGAGGTCTGCCATCCTTTCAACCAGCTCTCGCGCATGTTCTGCATGTTTATCCAGCGTTAACCGGAACCCGAAACCAAATTCTGCATTATCTTCAAAAAGAGAATTGGCCCAGGCCGGTCCGCGACCTTCTTTATTCTGCGTCCACGGAGTCGTTGGCAGATTCCCACCGTAGATGGAAGAGCAGCCTGTAGCGTTTGCGACAATTAGTCGATCTCCAAAAAGCTGTGTGAGTAGTTTGAGGTAGGGGGTTTCTCCGCAGCCTGCACAGGCTCCAGAATACTCAAAAAGAGGCTCGAGAACCTGGGACCCCTTGATGCTGGCGACCTTGACATGACGCCGATCATATTCAGGAATCTCCAGAAAGAAAGCATAATTTTCTCTTTCCGGCTCGCGCAGAGGGAGCTGCGGCACCATGTTGATGGCTTTGATTCGCGTTTCCTTCTTGCTTTTGGCCGGGCACACATGAACGCAGATGCCACATCCGGTGCAATCCTCCGGTGCTGTCTGAATCGTCATCTTCATGCCCAAAAATTCCTCGCCTTTGTAATCCATGAACTTGAAAGTGGGTGGGGCGCCAGCAAGTGATTTCGGATCGTAAACCTTCATGCGGATGGCCGCATGCGGACAGACCAGCGCGCACTTGGCACACTGGATACAGATGTCCGGCTCCCATGCAGGAATTTCTAAAGCAATATTTCGCTTCTCCCAACGGGCAGTGGCCGTGGGAAAGGTACCATCGCATGGCATGGCGCTCACCGGCAGAGAGTCCCCATTGCCGGAAATAATCGCAGCCGTAACTCGCTGCACGAAGCTCGGAGCCTCGGCGGGAACTGCTGGAGGAAACTGAATTTGGCTGGAGGCAACAGCAGGAACTGAGACTTCAAAAAGCCGGGCCAGAGTTTGATCGATAGCCTGGAAGTTCTTTTGAACGATGATGTCGCCTTTCTTGCCATAAGATTTTTGAATCGAATCCTTAATTTTGGTGAGCGCGTCCTCACGTGGCAGGATTCCGGCAATGGCAAAGAAGCAGGTTTGCATGACGGTGTTGATCCGCTCCCCCATTCCGGTCTCTTTCGCTACCTTGTAGGCATCGATGACATAAAATCGCAGTTTTTTCTCAACGATCTCTCGTTGAACCTCCTGCGGAAGATGGTCCCAAACCTCTTTCGGACCGTAAGGACTATTGAGCAGAAAAGTTGCTCCTGAGATGGCATTCTTGAGGACATCGTAGCGTTCCAGAAAACCAAATTGGTGGCAGGCAACAAAATTGGCGGAATTAATAAGGTAGGTCGAGTGTATTGGATTGGGTCCAAATCGCAGGTGGGACACAGTCACAGATCCTGCCTTTTTGGAATCGTAGACAAAGTACCCCTGAGCGTAATTTTCAGTTTCTTCGCCAATAATCTTGATCGAGTTCTTGTTGGCGCTCACTGTACCATCGGAACCGAGCCCGTAGAAAACCCCACGGAAGACACTTTCCGGTTCGGTAGAAAACTTAGGATCGTAATCGAGATGGGTGTGAGTGATATCGTCAACGATGCCGATGGTGAAATGATTTCGTGGTCTATCTTTCTTCAATTCTTCGAAAATGCCTCGAATCATGGCCGGCGTGAATTCTTTGGAAGATAACCCATAACGCCCGCCAATGACCCTGGGAACTTTCTCCCAAGCCAAATCCCCCTCAGCCTGGGACTCGCTAATGGCTGTCACCACATCCTGGTAAAGCGGCTCTCCAACCGTTCCAGGTTCTTTCGTTCGATCCATAACAGCGATTGCACGTACAGTGGGAGGCATGACCTTGACAAAGTGATCAATGGAAAATGGCCTAAAGAGCCTGACCTTGAGCACTCCTACTTTCTCGCCTTTTTTGAGGAGAGCTTGTACTGTTTCCTCGACAGCTTCAGCGCCTGATCCCATGATGACGATGACTCGGTCGGCATCCGGAGCGCCCACATAGTCATACAGGTGGTACTGCCTCCCCAGAAGTGAGGCAAAGCGATCCATGGTAGATTGCA
>JBGOVH010000272.1:0-4746 GCA_041478005.1 Terriglobia bacterium
CGCGCTGAAAATCGTCAGCAATTTTTCTGGCCTGGTCAAGGGAACCCCCGTGACTCAGCAATTCAAACCACGACTTCAAGTAGGGATGATCCTTCTGTGGATTGCCGAGGTACTTGACCCACTTCTCGAGAAGTTCAGTATCCGGTGCTGCTTCGCTAGCCGCGCTTTGCAAATCTTGCTTCGAATTTCCAACAACCTTCCAAGCAGCAACCATATAATTGGAAATCTTTCTGATGAGAATTTCTCCAAGTTGCTGGCTTTTTGACTCGATGAATTCCTTAAGTGCCGCCTCCTGGTCTTTGATTCTTCTTTGTTGTTTCTTAAACTCGACCACTGTGCTTTCAGGAGCCATGGGATACTCGGCATACTCAGTTCCTGCGAAAACACCGGCCAGGGCATAATAGTCGTTCATGGAGATCGGATCGTACTTGTGGTTGTGACATCGGGCACAGGCGACCGTTAATCCTAGGAATCCCCGCGATAAAACATCCACACGATCATTTCGTTCGTTGGCTCTGCCTTCAGGCGGTGCATCCGTGTCGTAGTACCAAGGACCGAGACCAAAGAAGGCGGTACCGGCAGCAGGACGCATTTTCCGATTGAGTCGCGAATTCGTGTCATCAGTTTCGAGGAGATCCCCGGCAATTTGCTCTCTAACGAACTGCTTGAAGGGCATATCCTGGTTGAAGGCTTCGACGACCCAGTCGCGGTAGCGCCACGCATTTGGATAGGACTCGCGTCCTTCTGGAACACCGGCGCGCATGTCATCCTCCGCGAATCGCGAGACATCCAGCCAGTACCGGCCCCAGCGCTCGCCGTAATGAGGAGATGCCAGCAGGCGATCCACGACTCTGGAGAATGCTTGTGGCGACTTGTCTTTCAAGAAGGCCTCCACTTCTTCTGGGGTAGGAGGCAAGCCCGTGAGATCCAGGCTTGCACGTCGGAGCAAAACTCTCTTGTGTGCCATCCTTGCCGGCGTCAGGCCTCTAGACTCCAACTGAGCCAGAACAAAACCATCAATGGGGGAAGTGGGCCAGCTACCATCCTTCACCTGCGGCAAAATCGGCTTCTGGATGGGTTGGAAGGACCAGAAGGATCGCTGTTCCGGAGTAATGGAGAATTCTTTGACGGACGCAGCACTTTGGGGTTGCTTGGCAGATTCTGACCAGGGTGCTCCCATCTTCACCCACGTTATTAAGTCGGCAATCTCTTGATCTTTGAGTCTCCCACCCAAAGGCATTTTGAGCCGATCGTCTGTTTGTTGGATCGCGCGAATGACAAGGCTTTCTGCCGGCTTGCCGGAGACAATTGCAGGACCTGACTTTCCACCCCTTAGGATGAATTCACGAGAATCTAATCTCAAGCCCCCGAGCTGAGAGTGCGTATGGCATGAGAAACAGTTGTTTACCAACACCGGACGAATCCTTGCTTCAAAGAATTCACGTGAATCGAGTGCTTGACAGAGGCTGAAATCAGAAGTGCTCAGAATAATTACGACCGATAAGAAAAAACTTAACACCAACGAAGCAGGCATTTCTCCCTCGTTTTAGAGAGTCACGTTTACCTTCACTCATAAATATACTACAAAGCGTTTCAGGAGTTCCCCGAAACTGTGAGGAAAATGGATGTGTTAGTTATTGGGTGCCAACTACGTGCCCGTTTTGGGAGTGCGGCAGCTTGCTGCCGCTTTGGCTCCAGCAGGCTGGCGCCTAGGGTCGGAACCTCGATCAGACTTGGCAATGATGATGTGTAGCAGCAAGCTGCCGGTTCGATAGATCGAATGTGATCCAGAAAGCGGCAGCAAGCTACCGCACTCCAATGCAGCTTTCGATCTGTGACTAAACAGATCAATGGGGATTGGTTCTGCCTGGCAAGAGTTTTCCAGGCAAGAAAATCTGAGTCTGCGGATTATAGAGCTTCCAATCAAACCAAAAGTCTTTGAGTAGGGGAATACGCTCCAAGGTCTTTCCTGAAAGCGGACCCCGAACTGCCTTGCCCGAAAAGTCCCACTCGCTGCCTGTTTGCGAGTCAATGAAACTTAACGGATTGGAACTTGGCTTAAGGAAGAGATCCAGCGTCTGTCCTTCGATCTTCCGGCTAAAGCATCGGATTGTCTTGCCATCGGGGCCTGCTACCAGGACAACAGGTGATGCACCCAGTGCATCCACGACCGGGTTATGCGCCAATATCGATGACAGTGGATAAGCTTTGGCGCTATTTCCTAACTTGACTCCAATCACAAGGTCTTTTGGTTTCATCCGATCGCCAACACTAACAGGTGTGACTGTCGGTCTTTTCAGAATGTTAATTTCCCATTCGGGAGTGGCATAGTCGTCCTGGTATTTCTTCACCGCCTGCAAAACCAAACTGCCAGGCTGCTCCTGTTTCCACAACCTAAAGGTCACTTCTTCCCAATCGGGGGCTTCCAATCGTTTTCCTTTGAGAGGTCCCAGAAAAGCTTCGCCCGTCACTTGCTGCCACCAAGTGTGGGTTTCTTCATCCTGCATGATGAAATTTTGATTATTGATTCCAGCCAGGTGAAAGTGCAAGGTCCGGCCGTCAACCGTTGATTTCCACACCAGACCGGTGTGACAGAGCGTTCAGTACGTGACGACAATGGGTTGTCCTCCCACCACATCGTTGGTGAGATGATGATAGGCCATAATCTGCACCGGATAGGCTCTGGCCTCATTGCCAGAGCGTACTCCCAGCACCATCTCGGAATCTTTGACATGACTGGCCTTTGAGACTTCAATGTAGCCAGGCTTGGGCAAGGGGTTAAATATCCATTCAAAATGATTTTGCCGAGACAGGACTGCAGCGGCAGTAAGAACCAAAATAGAAAATCCTGTCGCCACTTTTCCAGTGATCGAAGGTGCAAATCTCCACAGCCGCCAGGCGATCAAAATGCCGGGGACCCAAAAGACAAGTGTGACTACTGGGCTCAAAGCACGCATCTGATACGATAAGGCCAGGCCTTGCGCGCTTTGTGAAACAAAGGGACGAATGAGAAATGCAGGAATAAAAACGACAAGAAAGGATGCCAGCGTGAAAACCACTAACATCAGAACATAAACTCGACGCATGGATTCTGGACCTCAGTGCTGCGGTAAATACGCTAAGCCATATTCGAGCTGCCAGCAAGCGGGGTGGAGCGGGCGCTCCCGCGCGCGTTCCCTGAAGTTCGGCCATTCTATTGTGGGGTGAACGCATGCGTTCACCCTCCGGATGGCGACTGGAACCCATCGGGTCGCAATCGCGGCCCGGAGGTCCGCTCCCACATTTAAGCCTCCGCATTGTTCGTGGATTGTTATCACTAACAACGAAACGTAAGTTTCAGGTTCCCTTTGGTAGGGACGGCCCGCTGGGCCGTCCGCGGCGTGCCCAGCGGGCGCGCCCTACCCTTTTGAAATGTCCAAACTCCAGTGAACCCGCGCGGGAGCGTGCGTTCAAGCGTGCGCGGGAGCGCCCGCTCCACCGCCGAGTACTGCGCTAAAACAAGAATTTCAGAGCAAACTGCAACAGTCGCGGTGGTCCGGCCTGCAGGATCCTTCCAAAATTTGCCGAGCCGATATCATTTTCCGGCAAGAAGAAGTTGGGATGATTCGCGAAATTGAAACATTCAAACCGGAATTGAATCTGCTTCGATTCCTGAATTTTGAAGTTCTTGAGCACAGACAAGTCCAGAACCTGAGAGCCGGGTCCTCTCACGACGTTGCGGCCGGCATTGCCGAACTGGCCAGCA
Organism: Terriglobia bacterium; assembly: GCA_041478005.1. Taxonomy (GTDB): domain Bacteria; phylum Acidobacteriota; class Terriglobia; order Versatilivoradales; family Versatilivoraceae; genus JBGOVH01. The sequence goes on from JBGOVH010000272.1 coordinate 3,746, forward strand.
TTTGCAACGGGATCGAGTCTTTGGAAGGCATTGATAGCGAACCACTGCTCCACAGTTCGCGGGCCCTGGTTTGGATCCCCAACCAGGTTGGGCCGATTGGCTGAAAAGTTTGTGATTTCAGGAGCACTGCCTTGTTGTGCGACATCACGGCTTTCATACACGGTAAAAGGCGTACCGCTGCTGAAGTTAGCAATGCCATTCAATTGCCAGTTTCCAAACAAGAGTCCCGCCAACCCTCGAGTATTTCGCAAAAATGGGAGTTCCCAGGACGCACTCATGACGAAGCGATGGCGCGCATCAAATAGCGAAGGTCCGTGTTCGGCACTCCAATTGAATGGATTTTGCGGAAGATCGTTCTCTCCAGCCACATTCCTGGGGGCAGAGCCTGATTCATTTATGCTGGAGACATAATCAAGGGATTTGGAGAGTGTATAGGAACCGGAGAAAAAGAGGCCTTGGGAAAACTTGCGACTCACTGTCGTTTGCATTCCGTGATAAGTTGAGTTCGTTGAGCCGGAGATCAAGCCAACCGAAGCAAAGTCACACGGACCGTTCTGTTTGCATCCTGCGTAAATTCTCCGTTGATCGATATTCTCTGGTTTGGATTGCCCCGGAATGTAAACTGCCGGGTTACCTTCGATGAATCGAGGGAGGCGGGTTCCTTTGGTTCCGACGTAACGAACCTCAACCAGGTAATTATCAGCGAACTGTCGTTGCAAGCTCAGATTCCAGTTTTGAATGTAGGGGGGCCTTATGTTGTTTTCCACGGTCAAGTGCGTGAGTGGGACTGGAAAATTTCCCGGGGGAAAAGGGTCAGAACCTCCTAGAAAAGGATCAGCGAAAGTGGGGCCAGGAATTCCGAAGGCCGAGAGGAACAAACCTTGCACTTGTCGTGCCTGTAGGTAAGGGGGCGCACTGATCGGGGCTTGAAGAATCCCTCCCTGGCCGCTGATGAGTGATTCAAAGTAAACTCCATAGGAAGCCCGAACGCTCATCTTGCC
>JBGOVH010000566.1:0-2791 GCA_041478005.1 Terriglobia bacterium
GAATGGCTATGCTCATTCCAATCTTGGTGAGACGTATAGGACACTAAAGCAATATGAAAAGGCCGATTACGAATTGAAGTATGCGATCAGATTGGATCCAGAGAATTGGAACGCAGTGATCAACCTTGGACTGGTGTACATAGATCTCCAGCGAAGCAGAGAAGCTATCGAGTATTTCAAACAAGGATTAAGAATTCACCCCGAATCTGAATCGTTGCACAACAATTTAGGGTTGGCTTACGCGATGGAACACAAGGAAAAAGAGGCCATTGATGAATTCAAGCAAGCCATTAGGTTGAATCCTGAGGTGGGGGATCCCCATTTTGGGCTGGGGTTAGCATATGTTCGGGCCGGAGACAAAATAGCAGCTCTAGAGGAGTTCAAGATATTGAAACAACTGAATTCCACCCAGGCAGATGCATTGTTTAATTACATTTACAAATAGAGTGGAGTCCCCGTAAACCGAACAGCGACCCTTGATGGCACGCTTAAAAGTACCAAACTTCAACGAAGAAACGTCTTTTATCTTTTCGGAACTTGGAGACTACATTTGGAAGAGGCCTCAACAGCCTGGGCAAACTCAGAAACGTAGAGATAGAACAATCAAAGTCTTTATTCAGGCGATGCCTTAGTTTCAGGCGTTCCCTCGAATCATGGAAGTATGATTATTTCTTTCCCAATGCCCTTCATTATTCGTTTGTGGTGCTCCTCTTGATTACCGCTAAATGTTACGCTGAAGGTGTGGCGCCATACATGAAGAGTGACCGGCCTTGAGATTGCGGCTCGATTCGGAGATCAGCTAAAGCTCTCGGACCACACACGACCCGTGCTTGGATTTGACATGGCGCAATCGCCTTGGACTGCATCTATGTAATTTGCAGGTTTTGACTTCCTCGACACTGGGGACGAAGCGCTTCTTGAATTTTTCCACACTGGTGACCCACTCAACGTGGAAGTAGGTGGCACTTTGAGGGGAATACCTGAGGGGTCTCGAACATTTACAGGCTCGGGGCGTGAGCCTGCCGAGTTATTTGCCATCTTCTCCTTCGGGGGCTTGGTAGTGATAAGTTTCGGGCTGGTCCTAGGGCTTTCAGCCTACTACCGTGCTGTGCGGCAGAACGATATTTTTCTTGTCGTCTGTCTAGTGAGCATCTACGTAGCACTCGTGACGCTAATCGATTGGATTGTTCCCAAGAGGCTAGATGAGCGTTCTCTAAATAACTGGACGATCCTGCAGTTGTAGTGGCCGCTCGGAGAGCGGCTTCTACTCCCAATGATGTTGTTTTGCAATTTGGAGAACGATCATCTAGTTGACAGATTCATGCGGCGAACGCGCGGGGCCCTGAGTTCCCCGAATCTGCTAGCCCTAGAAAATACCAAGACAGTGGTGATTGGTAGCAGTTCGCACTGGAGCGTTTCGGGCCGGAATCAGTGTGCCATCAACGCCCATCAACAACTCAGAATTTATCAGGCGAAAACAGACTGAAACTAACAACAGACACAAAACCTACCTAACCTATTGAAGGAATTCAACAAACAGAACTAGACGCCAACAGACTAAAAATGCTAAAAAATGTCTGCGGCTCTTGTTAGCGGTGAGAGTCACTTCATCAGCGTCCTGCCGAGGCGACCTTTACCAAGCGGCTGGACTCCTCTACTTTAACCAAAGGACGATGAGAAACCGGAAGAGGGTGAGTCGCCAACCCTGGGTCATTACCTTTCCACTTCCAGTAATCGTGCCCCCAACGATAATTCAATGCCCCGTTGATTGCCAGGTTCGCAATCCAGAGGACAAGATCTCCTCGACTTTTCGGCATACCTAACCGCTTAATGATGGAACGGACGGAGTAGAAGCGCCTCCAGGCATGATTCTTTTCAAAATGCAGCCGTTTAGCACTAAGCAACGGATGGTTGAAAACCATCGATCCAAGATCGTAATCCTCCCAATTCCGATTAACGATCCGTTGCTCTTCCTCAAACTGCCGAAACAAGGCCGTGCCTGGCAGTGGTGTTAGCAGCGAGAACTGTGCGAATTCCATCCCGGATTTTTCGATAAAATCAAGGGTCTCTCGAAATACGTTCAGTGCGTCATTATCGAAGCCGAAAATAAACGATCCCCAAACCTTGATCCCCGCTTGATGGATGCGGCCAATGTCGCGCAGGTACTCATCGGGCCGGTTGACGCCCTTGCCGGCGTCACGGATGCTCTTGTTGGAAAAAGTCTCAAAGCCGATGAACACCCCGTAGCAGCCACTCTCGCGAGCCAGCCGCATCAGCTCCTGATCCCGCGAAAAATTGATAGTGACTTGAGAAGCCCATCCAAGCCTCAATGGCTGCAAGGCCTTGAACAGTTCTTTAGCCCTCTTGGGGACCCCGATAATATTGTCATCGATAAAGTAAATGAATCGGTTATCCAGATTGCGAATCTCTTCTAAAACCTTCTCAACAGGCCGAAAACGATATTTAACCCCCGACATGGTAGTGACTGAGCAGAAGTTGCAATTGAAAGGACATCCGCGGGTGGTTTGTACGGAGTTAAAAATCACGTAGCCCCTTGGATCGAGCAAGTCCCTGCGGGGAAGCGCTATGTTGGCCATGTCGACGGGCTCGGGGTCATGATAGCGAGATTTCATCGCACCATGGCTAAAGTCCTGGACTATGTCGGGCCATATGCGATCAGCTTCGCCCACCACAACGGCGTCGGCGTGCAGGGCAGCTTCCTCTGGGCACATTGAAGGGTGAATCCCTCCTAGCACCACTGGTATCCCCCGGGCACGGTATTGGTCTGCCA
>JBGOVH010000503.1:0-3175 GCA_041478005.1 Terriglobia bacterium
CCTGACCCAATGAGCCACAGAATCACACGGAAGGCCACGGAAGAGCTTAGTGCTCCATTTCATAAATACGGTAATGCAGTTTCGAGCCACCAGCGGTCGAGGCGGAGCAGGCGTTCCCGCTCAAGTTCCACCCGGAAAAAATACGTGACCGAATTTGCGTGAAATGGAGCACTTAGGAATGTGGATACTTAGTACTGCGTCAGTTACAGGGGGGGTCTTTGGTAGCCACGACAACCGCGCTGGTTGCGTTTGTCGTGGACAGGGTGCCGGCGAGGGAAAGCCCCACGATAGCCGCAGAAAACGCGTCAATCGTGGCTACCCATGTCAAGTCGATTCCCACACGTAACTGAGGCATTACATCCGATAGCCTTTTTAGTTTGCGACATAGTATAGTGTTGTTTTAGGCAATTCGAATGTCAGAGCAGATTCCGTCCTGTTTCCAATCCTGGGATACAAAATGGTGACTGAGAAGGGGAAACCGCCGTTCCGTTTTTCCGTGTCATTCCGTGTGTTTCCGTGGTTAATTTTCTTTTGGTGTCTTGGAACCCTGGCGGTTGACGCCAAAGGGAAAGTGCTCCGTGTCGAGCCAGAAGGCATCGTTCTCTCCAGTCCGGGCGCATCCCAGCATTTCCTGGTAACGGCTGTTTCATCGGATGGCACTGAAACGGATGTCACAGACAGTTGCGCCATCGTCTCTTTGAACCCCAAAGTACTGTCCATCGATCCCGAGAAGAGATTGTTTCTTGGAAGGTCTCCAGGACGCGCCAGAATCCGTATCACACAAGGGGCATCCACCGTGTTAACCGAGATCCAGGTGAGCAATCGCCCTGCAGAGATGGCAGTTAACTTTTCTCCCGATATCATTTCGATTTTAACCACAAAGGGATGCAACGGTTCGGGATGCCATGGATCGCCGGCCGGGCAGAACGGATTCAAGCTTTCTCTTTTTGGTTACGACAGCGCGGCCGACTACCAAATGATTGTCAAAAGACACAACGGACGGCGGGTCAACCTTCAAGATCCTCTAAAGAGTCTGATCCTGCTGAAGCCCACTTTTAAAGAACCCCACGGCGGAGGACGGCTGCTTATCGAAGATTCGGACGAATATCATACGTTGCTGAAATGGCTCCAACAGGGAGCGCCTTCAGGTTCCAGTGGTGTTCGACTCACCAAATTGGAAATCTATCCGACCGAGCGGGTTTTGATTGGCACCGGGGCTCGTCAATCGTTGGTGGTGATCGGCCGGCTCTCGGACAGGACGACTCGGGATATGACTCAAGAAGTCCGTTACGGAGTCGGCGATGATGCCACTATTCAACTTGAGGCACAAGGTGAGGTGAAGTCTCTAAGCCCAGGTCTAACCACTGTCACTGCTCGAGCGTTTGGACAAGTTGCGACGGCTCAATTTGGAGTCGTTCGCGAAGCCGCCGATTCCAACTATCCGCATGAAAAAGGGCAAAACTTTGTCGATGATCACGTGCTTGCAAAGCTTCGGAAAATGAACATCCGGCCGGCGGGTCTCAGTTCGGACCGGGAATTTATCAGGCGTGTTTACCTGGACACCATTGGCGTCTTGCCCACTCCGGATGAGTTGCACGATTTTCTCAAAGACACCCGGCCGGACAAGCGCTCTCATCTCATCGACTCTCTGCTGGAACGTCCGGAGTACGTGTCTCACTGGACAGTTAAGTTTGAAGACTGGTTTCGCAATTGCCAGCTTCATATGCAGGGACGCTCCATGGGGACCTTCAAAGACTGGATTCACGGATGGGTAGAGGCAGACCGTCCTTACAACCAGGTCGTTCGTGAGCTGCTGACCAGCCAGGGCGACACAATGTTGACCCCGGCAGCCAACTTCTGGCATCCAGCCACAGATTTCATGCTCAAGAAACCCAGTGTCAGCAAAATCACTCCCACCGTGAGCCGGCTTTTCTTGGGCGTGCGAACGGAGTGCGCTGAGTGCCACAATCATCCGCTGGAGAATTTCACGCAGGACGATTTTTACGGCTTGGCTGCATTCTTCGCCAGGCTCCGGGTCAAGCACGGGTATGGAGAATACCGGCGCACCTGGTATTTGGAAAAAGAGGGAGAGGTGGAACATCCCTTGACTAAAAAACCCGTTCCGCCAAAGTTTCTTGGAGCGGCCACGCCCGAAATCTCCGAAGGCACCGATCGCAGGGCCGTCCTTGCCGAATGGATCATTTCGCCAGAGAATCCATACTTCGCCCGCGCCACGGTCAATCGCTTCTGGCACGAGTATTTTGACACAGGGATCGTCGAACCCTTTGACGACTTTCGATCCACCAATATGCCAACAAACCGGGAATTGCTTGACCGGCTGGCGCAATATTTCGTGAGCAGCGGGTACCGGCTCAAGGAACTACATCGAGTGATCCTGAAATCGCGCACCTATCAGGCATCCTCTGGGGCTCACTTGAGCCCAGCTCAGTCTAATTCGGTCGATCGCCTTCTTTTTGCGCGCTATTTCCCGAGAAAACTGCCTGCCGAGGTTTTGTTGGACGCCATGGGGCAAGTGACGGGTATACCGCACCAATTTAAGGGATACCCGGAAGGGACTTCGGCCAAAGACCTTTACATTCCAGACGGGCCGGACTATTTTCTAGTGACGTTTGGGTTCCCCCGACGGGATATCCTTTCGGAACGAAGCAAGTCGCCATCGCTGAACCAAGCTCTCCACATGATGAATGGTCAATCCGTAAAAGAAAAGGTGGAATCTGACAAGAATATCCTTGCGGAGCTGTTAAAGCAGGGGCTTTCCGAGGCCGAAATGATTAAGGCTATCATGGAACGAGCCTATGCGCGTCTCCCAGAGATGGAAGAGCTAAAGGCCATCCAGGAGAGTTTTCAGGCGGAGAGAGTAGCAGGGCGAAGCCAGAGACGAATTCTTGAAAGTTTTCTTTGGGCCGTTCTCAACAGCAAGGAGTTTCAACTGAATCACTAGTGGGTCAGTTGTCAGTGGTTAATTGTTAGTTGTCAGTTGTTGTCAGTTGTCAGTAATTAGGCCCAAGTGGAATGATTAACAAGGTTTGAAAAATACTCCTTCTTGAGAAGGAGGGGGTTGAGGTTTCTACGAGGACAGATTCGGATCAACTGACTACTGACAACTGACCCACTAGTGATTCAGTTGAAACTCCTTGCTGTTGAGAACGGCCCA
>JBGOVH010000460.1:0-3432 GCA_041478005.1 Terriglobia bacterium
ATCCCATCAGCGACATCTGGTCACTTGAAGCACTTCGCCTGGTCTCGAAATTTCTCCCTCGCGCTGTCGCTGACCCATCAGACGACGAGGCCCGATCCCAGATGTTGTTGGCGGCCTCTTACGCCGGAGTGGGTTTCGGAAATGCGGGAGTCCACTTGCCTCACGGCATGTCTTACCCGGTTTCGGGCATGGTGCGCAAGTTTCGGGCAGAAGGTTACGCGGTAGATCACCCGATGATTCCCCACGGCGTATCGGTGATACTCAATGCTCCGGCCGTCTTCAGGTTCACAGCGCCCGCTTGTCCCGAAAGGCATCTTCGGGCTGCAGAAATTCTGGGTGCCAACGTTTCGCAGGCTAAACTCGATGATGCTGGAAAGATCTTGTCTGAGCAGATTGTCTTGTTGATGCAACGCCTGAGAGTTCCCAATGGGCTCAGCGCGGTTGGTTACCAGAGTGAGGACATCTCCTCCCTGGTCAAAGGAACCCTACCACAACATCGTGTCACCAAACTTTCTCCCCGCCCCGCCACTGCCGAAGATCTGGCCCAGATTTTTGAAGATGCACTCGTCGCCTGGTAGCTCTTAAGAAGGGACACGCATCCCTCCATTTCCAAATTCCAGTGGACAGGTGGGAATGCCTGTCTGCAAATGGTATTCTACTAATCCTCGCAATTGGCGAGTGGCATTCATTTGCCGAAAAATCTATAATGCAAAAGCGTGCCCATAATTCAAAACCAGTAAAAGGATGATGCCATGTCAGATTCCACAAATGCTGCTTCTGTCGCCTGGGGATCGAGTCTTGAGCTCAAGCCAAAGGGTCGGATTGACCGGCTCTTGTCGCCTTTTGCCGAAGTTCGATCAGGAGAGGGGGTCACCGCACTTCTGTTCATGCTCAATGTTTTCCTTGTATTGACGGCTTATTCCGTCATCAAACCAGTGAGAGAGTCGTTAATCCTGTCTGGCGGCGGAGCCGAGCTGAAGAGCTATTTGGGAGCAGGCATGGCGTTGCTCTTGTTAATCATTGTTCCGGTTTACGGAAAATTTGCCAGCCGCGTTAATCGTATTCTACTGATTAATGGAATTACTCTGTTCTTTATCTCCAACCTGATCCTGTTTTACTTTCTGGGTCAACTCGACGTCCCGCTGGGAGTTGCTTTTTTCCTTTGGGTGGGCATTTTCAACTTAATGGTTACTGCCCAGTTCTGGGCCTTTGCCAATGACCTTTACACCGAAGAGCAGGGAAAACGTCTTTTTGCCATTGTTGGCTTCGGCAGCTCGCTGGGGGCAGTATTGGGAGCGCGCATCGCAGGGCTTCTATTTAAGCCGTTTGGGCCTTACCCGATGATGCTTGTTGCTGCTGGACTTTTAGGAATATGCATTCTCATAACTAACCTGATCAATCAGCGGGAAAAAAGAAAACAGTTCTCTGCTCTCAAAGATACTGTGATGGATGCAAAGCAGCGCGAGAAGCTGGAAGGGCCTCTAGGCAAGGAAGGTGGATTTCAGCTTGTGCTCAAGAACAGGTACTTGCTTCTCGTCGGCATGATGATGTTGATTTTGAACACCGTGAATACGACTGGAGAATTTATTTTGGGGAGTACCGTATCCCAGACCGCCAGGGCAACACTCGCAAGCGGCCTGGGGGGCGGGCTCTCAGAAAAGCAGCTCATCGGCGTGTTTTATGCCGACTATCAATTCTGGGCGAATCTGCTGGGCGCCTTCTTACAGCTTTTTGGAGTATCGCGTATTCTGAAGTACGCGGGAGTGCGGGGCGCGATTTTTGTCCTGCCCCTCATTGCGTTGGGAGGCTATTCGGTACTCGCTTTTGTTCCAATCCTAAGCTACATCCGTATTGCCAAGATTCTGGAAAACAGTACGGATTACTCAGTTCAGAACACGGCTCGTCAGGCGCTGTTTCTCCCAACCAGCCGTGAGGCCAAGTACAAAGCCAAGACGGCCATTGACAGTTTTTTCTGGCGCACAGGGGATGCTTTGTCGGGTCTGCTCGTCTTTATAGGAGCCCGATTGGCTTTTACAACTCAACGATTCGCGATAGCGAATATTTTATTTGTAATTGTCTGGGTGGTCATATGCCTTGGAATTACTCAAGAGCACAGGAAGATTTCCACCGTTGATGTCAGGGCGGCTGCATAAACCGCCAACCTCTTTGCCTTCCTTGCGAAAGGAGATTATGAGGATGTTCTGCCTCTCGGTTATTTCATTTGCATTCTCATATGATTAGTCTTCCATCTAACAAAACTACATGACCAAGACTTCAAGACATTGGATAACCATTGCCGTTCTCGGCTGCGTACTGGCAATCTTATTGGCTGCTTCAAGTGTGCTGCACAATACCCCACCCGCCAACCTTCTGCCGGAACGGATCTATGCTGCAAATCTTTGGATGCAGACTTCAGCAGAGTATCGAGCCATTTGTCTTCAAACTTTTCGAATCGCCTTGAGCCAGGTTCAGAAAACCGTTGAGAACGCTTCTCACCGGGAAGGTCGTTCAGTCGCAGATGACGGCAAACGGATGGCGGTGGTTACTGACTTGGATGAAACCATTCTGGACAACTCCCGTTTTCGATCTGAAGTTGCAATTCGCGGCCTAAGATCTTCGCCACAGTTGTGGACTCGGTGGGTTGTTAACAATTTCGAGGATGTTGAGTTCATCCCAGGCGCCAAGGCGTTTATTGATGAGATTGAAAAGCTGGGAGTGATCATGGTCTACCTGTCGAATCGTCCCGACTCGGAAAGAGATTCAACGATAAAGGCACTGGCCCATCTGGGGATTCATACGGAAGGACTGGCAGAAGCCAGCGAACGAAGGCTGCTCCTCCATAAAGATGAGCCGGACAAAGAGAGTCGACGCCAGTTGGCGGCTGAGAAATTTCATGTCGTGGCTTATCTCGGTGACAATCTGGGCGACTTTCCCGGAAGCTCTGGTCCGGAGATTGAATCAAGGTATCAGAAAGTACAACAGCATGAGGAATTGTTGGGGACCCAATGGTTTGTGCTTCCTAATCCAGCTTACGGTGACTGGGAAACCCCAATTCTGAATGATCCACGCGGCCATCTGAAGCGGACGAGTAATCTGCGGTTTGTGGAAGGTCCGTGAAAACAGGGACTCATTGGCTGTATTGACCCCCCCTGTATTCCCCCTGAAGCTGTGAAAGAATTCTTGGGTCAGCGGGGAAGGTCGTCCGTCTTAGATCGTCCCCCCTTGGAAAAGGGGGGACTTGAGGGGGGTAAGCGCCGTGGAATAAACGCTTGGAGCGATCACCCGGTGAGCCCCCTGTAGTCCCCCTTTTCCAAGGGGGGGACTCGTTCCAGGCGCTGCTCAATTCTTTCACACCTTCCCTCTCCCTGGGGGAGAGGGTGGCCCAAGGCCGGGTGAGGGGGGGACTCACTAATCCTGCCCTCTTTGGTAAGG
>JBGOVH010000083.1:0-8450 GCA_041478005.1 Terriglobia bacterium
CGGAATCGATGCGCGCGGTTCTAGTTTTTGGGTCAGGTTCGCATCCAATGTGGTTATTGACAAAAAAACTGCGGCGGCTTCATGTCGCGCCAACTCGCCGAGCAGGTCAAGATCACGAGTCACGAGATAGTTTTTGGTAATAATCGCAACCGGATTTCGAAATTCAGCCAATACCTCCAAACATCGGCGGGTGAGGCGAAGACGTCGTTCTACGGGTTGATAAGGGTCGGTGACTCCGCTGATGCCAAGCACCTGAGGTTTCCATCGGGGTGAGGAAAGTTCCTGACGCAGGAGTTGGGGTGCATCTTCTTTCACCAAGATCCTGGTTTCGAAATCGAGACCCGCAGAAAAGCCGAGATACTCGTGAGTTGGTCGAGCGTAACAGTAGATACAACCGTGTTCGCAGCCGCGATAGGGATTGATGCTGGCATCGAATCCTACATCAGGACTGTCGTTGTAGGTTATGAAGGACCGGGAACTATCCTTAAGAAATTCTGTCGCCGGGGAAGGGTCCTCTGCGTCGCTCCAGTCCCGATCCGGCTCGTAGACGATTTTCTCAAACCGGTTGGCGGGATTGCTGGCTGCGCCTCGACCACGTATAAAAGGGGCGTCCAGCTCGGGAGGATCCCCTTGATTTGGATTGGAAACTTTTGGATATCGAGATTTCATTTCTCCACATGGCTTATTCTAGGTAGGGGGAAGGATGCCTTTCGCCGCTTAATCTCTCAATCCTAACATATCGGTAGGCCACAGAGGCACAGAGTTGAAGCTGTGAGACGGCTTCAAGAGAAAATCTTGGGACGCAGATAGAGGCGGATGAACGCAGACCTTGGTTTTTGTCTGCTGAAAGATGCTCGGCTTTGGGACTGTGTTTTCCCAAAAGCGAACAGTTCAAGAGGAATTCCGCAAAAAGCGATGTCTGCAAATCTCGACAGGGTCATGTCTTGCAGCTCCCACCCCAGATGGTCGTGGACTTGCAATGCCGAGGGGTATGAGTGAATCTGCTGTCGATTTCCAATTGCTAATGGAAGATTTACAGAAGATGCTCAACCTGCTTCGACGTAAACTTGTCAATTGTCACTCGTCACTATGTTAAACGACCTTCGTTACGGTGTTCGCACACTGCTCAAGAGTCCGGCTTTTGAATCTTAAGGCAATGAGAGATGGAATCAAAACTTTCTGGGTGGGTCGCAAGAACCGTCTTACTTGATTTTTCCTGTCATTAGAGGCAGCGTGGAGGCGCTTCGTTACTCTTTTCACGACGAAACGCAAAATTGCGTAGCCACTTTGGAGTGCGGCCAGCTTGCTGCCGCTTTGGCTGCAGCCCAGGGTCGGAACCTCGATCAGACTTGGCATTGATGGTGCGTGGCAGCAATTGCAGAGATCAATAGGTCCAGGTCGGCGTAAGCTTTTCAACCTGACACCTGACACCTGTAACCTAACAACTCAAACCCTCAGGAGAATTACTATGATTCAATTACGCAGCATTGAAAAATTTTACCAGCAGGGGGGAAATAAAACTTACGTCTTGCGGGGTGTCCAGGCTGAGGTGAAGGAGGGGGAGTTCGTGACGATCATGGGGCCTTCAGGCGCAGGGAAATCGACGTTGCTTAGCATTCTCGGAATGCTCGATAGTGCCTGGAGCGGTAAGTTTTCTTTCCTGGGGCAGGAGGTCCAGAAACTGAATCCAAGGCAGCGAGTGGAGCTGAACAAGAAATACATTGGGTTTGTGTTTCAAAGCTACCACTTGCTGGATGACCTCACCATCTATCAAAACCTTGACCTGCCGCTATCCTATCGAGATCTAAAGAAGACGGAACGGGACAGCCTGGTTCGCCAGACTCTCAACAAATTTCAAATTGAGAGCAAGAAAGATCTCTATCCCAGCCAGCTTTCCGGAGGACAGCAACAGCTCGTGGCTGTGGCTAGAGCTGTCATTGGTAATCCCAATCTCATTCTGGCGGACGAACCCACGGGTAACTTGCATTCGGCCCAGGGACAAGAAATCATGGGACTGTTTAAGAAACTGAATCAGGAAGGCGCCACCATTATCCAGGTGACTCACTCTGACAAAAATGCGGAATTCGGCAACCGAATTATTCAGCTCCGTGATGGAGTGGTTGTGGGTTGATTCTTGAAATGATCAGACTCCTTGCTCGGAGCGGCTGGAATGAGGGTGAGTCAAGCTTTGACAAACACGTATTTCTTGATTCTTTCTCCTTGGTGCTCATCGTGTCTTTGTGGCGATCAGGTTCTTTGTGCGTTTCTTCTGGAATAAAGCTTATGAATAAGAGTAGCGACAGTGGAGAGGTGCTCAGGATCAGGAAATCATGATGGCCGAAGGAAGACACCCGAGTCAAATCGTTCTGCGCCAAATCAAACCACGAACCTACGCCACTCACATTAAAGTCTCTCCCTGCGAGAGTGAACTTTACTTCATTCTAGGCCATTATTTTTTTAACCTGAAAGAGGCCGAGGACGACTTCCACAAGAGAATCCTGAAACTTGAGGGACCACAACCCGGTAAGAGGCTTAGTCTAAGAATCCTGCTTCACTGGCGTGTAAATGGCTGTGGGAAGCCGATGAATTTTATCCTGCTTGTCATCCACGGCGTGTATTTTGCTAACTCCTCGTTTTTCGACCTCATCGATGCGAATAACCGTGTGCATGGGAATATAGGTTCGCTCGACGCCAGAGAACTCGGCCCTGAGCCTCTCCTCGGCAGGATCAACAACGATTGTATTCTTTTCTCCGAAAAGAAGACCGTCCACTTCAACGAAACCGAAAATCGCGCCATGCCCCACTCGCTTGGCATAGATTTCGTAAACCCTGCCCTCATTGGAGAATATCACTTTGAAAACACGTTTTTTCTCAGCCATAGGCTTTTAATACTAATTTATTTTGCCTTAGATATCTATCACCTGGTGTTGCGTTCAGATTCTCATAGCAAGTTGCAACCAAAGAGATACTCTCAGGTTTCAAATCAATTTGAACGCAACTTGCTATAAGAGTCTTGTGCTCACCGTGAACGCCTCTCCCCATGCAGATTTGTTGCTTCATGCCCACTCGTGAGCTTCTTGGAAATGCTTGGAAATCCCTCGACTTTTGCCACTTGTTTCACTATCTTTCTTAGGACAGATTCTTGAAGAATTCAGAATGATTCCTAAGTCTGTTATGTTCGAAGTTTCAGGGAAACAAAACGCGGGGTGGGTTACCCCCAGCGAATGAGAATTCCACAGACGAGAAGGAGTCTCGCGAAGTATACTCCACAGAGAGCCCGGTCCCCACAATTGTTATTTCCGATGTGGCCTATCCCTTAACTAAGTAGGGTTAGTTTGGGAAGACAGGCCCTCCCTTCAAAAGCCCCAGCAAGTGGAGGTCGCGATATTGTTAAGCAAGTTTTGGACAAGACTGTCAATCACTTTCAGTCGAAATTACACGGCTGAGGGCTTCGAAAGAACTTTCAAGGAATTTGATTTGCCTGAAAATGCTTCCCTTCTTGACTTCTCATTGAAAAGGAAAGTGACCATCTGCAACCTTTTTGCTAACCAAAACCTTTCCATGAAAGATATCTCCCAACTTCTAGAGATAGGCAAAGGTCAGGTTATCTCGACTCTAATTGAGCACAAGCTGGTCTTAGAGCGCAGGCGAAAAGCTAAGAAGGTGAGACAGGACAGGCGGGACAAGTATCATATAGCCAAGAATGATTCTATCGTCGGAACAGAAGGAAAATTGTCATCGTTATGTGGCAGCGCGAGCGACAATATCGTCAGTGAGTTTATCGCAACCAGCCTGCTCAAGAGCTCCGAAGTCTGTGAGAGATGCATGGCAGAGCACAGAAGAGGAAAGGGCTAGGATGAGAATCCGTGAATCCAGCGAGAAGTCCACGACCCATTATTTCCGCAGTTTGAAGATGCCATACTCTCCGTACTCCGACCCCATGCATTTGATCGAGTGACAAGAGGTTCCATGTCAAAAGTGGGCAAGTTCTACAAACCTTATCAAATCAAAGACGGCAAGGGTTTTCGTTTGAAGGACATTGATCCGGGTGGCACTGGGGAACTGAAATCAAAAGAGCAAGCGCAGGAGTTCCTGCAACAAGACATTGCGCGCCTCAGTGAGTTGCAGAAAATGCTGTACGCGCAGGACCAGCGGGCTTTGCTCCTGATTTTCCAAGCCATGGATGCGGCCGGGAAGGATGGAGCGATCAAGCATGTGATGTCCGGTGTGAATCCTCAAGGATGCCAGGTGTACTCGTTTAAAGCCCCTTCGGCAGAAGAACTGGATCACGATTTCCTGTGGCGGACCTCAAAGTCTCTGCCTGAGCGCGGCCGTATTGGCATTTTCAACCGTTCCTATTATGAAGAAGTTCTGGTCGTCCGGGTTCATCCAGAACTCCTGGAAAGGCAGAGGCTCCCGCCTTCCTTGGTCACCAAAAAGATTTGGGAGGAACGATTCGAAGACATTAACGCATTCGAACGCTATATGACGCGTAATGGAATTTGCATTCGCAAGTTTTTCCTGTACGTCTCCAGAAAAGAGCAGAAGCGCCGATTCTTGAGCCGGCTGGAGGAATCAGAAAAGAATTGGAAATTTTCGTTGGCCGATGCGAAGGAACGGGAGCACTGGGACGAGTACATGGAAGCTTACGAAGACATGATTCGGAACACGAGCACGGAATTTGCGCCCTGGTACGTGGTTCCGGCTGATAATAAGTGGTTCACGCGGCTGGTCGTTGCCGCCGCTATCATCGACGCGCTCGAGGAGATGGACCTGGCCTTTCCCAAATTGACTGAGGAGAAACACAAGG
Organism: Terriglobia bacterium; assembly: GCA_041478005.1. Classification (GTDB taxonomy): domain Bacteria; phylum Acidobacteriota; class Terriglobia; order Versatilivoradales; family Versatilivoraceae; genus JBGOVH01. The sequence continues at coordinate 4,811 of JBGOVH010000083.1, forward strand.
AACTCGAGGCCGCCCGAGAGGCGCTTGAAGCTGAAGGTAAGAGTTCAGATTGACAGTTCTGAAACACCCCGCTTGTGGTCTATTTGCTCAGGTTAGTAACTGCATTGGCGGATGAGATGGAAAAGCTAGGTCTGCCTAAGGTTCACCTGGAAGGAGTAAACGATAGGTTCGCCAGACTGATCAAATTCTGTGGTGAAAGTATAAGTGCCCGGGCTCTGGATTTTCAAATTCCCCAATCGCAGTATGTTAAGCAAGATGCCGGGCTGTTTCGATTCGACCATTCCGATAGCTTGAGCAATCTTTGTACCGGTCTCTAGTAGTTCGAGTGAGGAGCGAAACTGAAATTGTCCAACACGTGTTGACTCGATTACCTGAAAGACCGTGAGCATTGGAAAGACAAACGGAATCTGTGGTACGACTATGTCCGGCGTGAACAGCCCTATGATAATCAGCTTTCCGTTGTCTTCGCGACGGACATCGTCACAAACGAGAGTGTACTTATGGTTGAATGTCGGTTGTGCCACAAAAGTGTTCTCTAGGCGTGAACGACCTCTTGGTCTACTTTCGTTTCACCGGAATAGTCAGTTTCCCGTCCATTGTGAACGTAAATACTAGAATCGGTCGTGCCGGTGGAAAGTCGAGTCCGAGAAGGTGCGGGAACAGTTTTCCCATTTTCTTTCGCCGTTTGCAACCACGCTTTCATGACGTTCTCAAGTTCTGCCAAAGCCTCCTCTGCTGTTTCGGCAAAGGCAGAGCAATATTCGAGGTCAGGTGCTTCAGCAATGTAGCCGCCGTCTTCCTGGCTGTAGAAAACGGTTCTTAGATACGGTGTCATAGTTCCTCCGGTCGATACTAAAGGCGTCAGTCAACCAACTTCAATCCATACTTATCGACTACCTTGAGAAACTGCTTTATCTGGTATGGCTTAGCCTGTCCCTGGACTACCTGCAAGTTGAGGATTTCTCTAATACCAGATTTGATAAAGATGTGATGACTGCCTTCCTTTCGATCAAGTTGGAATCCAAACGCCTCGATTAGAGATTTCATGTCTCCAAAACTTACGTTCTTGACAGCACCTGAGCGGATTCTGTTGAACAGCAGCTTCTTTTTGTCCACAACGGATAAAATCAAGCATAGTTCAGATCTGGCAGGCCCGTCCACAATAATAGCATCTACGCTGCTTTAAGTCCTCCTATTGATGACATAATTATTTCTTATGGGTTTGCTCAGAAAGAATAAGTGCCTATCTCTCAACCAGACCGTCCCGCGGCACTCGAAGCTAGTCGAACCGTTGCGGACGAGGATAATGGAGAGCAGGGGCGAGCACGTCTTTGCCAAATCGGTCGGGAGTCCAATTCGTTCCATCAGGACGGCATTTACAAACGCCTGTGACCGTGCTAACTTACTTGAAGTCTGATGAAGTATACTTTTGCTTTAAGGGTGGGGGAATGAGAGTATCAATAACCTGACCCTCCAAGCGTTAAGCAGGTGAATCAAACCTGAAGATGATTCTTCGAAATGATCACATTTTCACATCGAAGTAATTGGGCTTTATTGCCCTGCGCTTTTCATCACAGCGAAAGCTGTTTCCCTGTAACTCATTGAGCGGAAGTGGCGGAATTGGCAGACGCACTAGATTCAGGTTCTAGCGGTCGCAAGGCCGTGGGGGTTCAAGTCCCCCCTTCCGCACCAATTACTTAGCTCCAACCTTCCTTATCTCTGAGTTTGTGGTTGTAGTGAATTCCGTAGCGGAATTCGGTTCCCCGGAGCCCATTTTTTCTAGTGCTTGGGCGAGGTGTTCTTGGGATAGGTGGACATAACGGTTGATCATTTCTACGCTCTTCCATCTACCCAGTTCCTGAAGGGTCTTGTTGCCAACCCCAGCCATCGCTAGCCGGGATGCAAAAGTATGGCGCAATGTGTGAAGTGTCACGCCTTGCAATCTTGCCCGCTTGCAGGCATTCTCAAATGCAGTCCTGACTGAGTCCTTCATTTGCCTCCCCTAAAAGACGTATTCCCCATTACTGTGCTTTATGCTGGCGTGAAGTGGCCCAACAAGCTTCGAGTGAATTGGAATGGTCTGGGTCTCACCGTTCTTGGAGTAGGCGGCCTCAATAGTCAGGGTCGGTGAATATCCACATTTCCCTTTTTTAGAGTAATTGCTTCCGCGTTAATCCGTAAACCTGCGTAGATTCCCAACAGAACGATGGTCCGCAAAGGCTCCTTGCACTCCGCCAGTAGTGCCGCCTCTTCTTGTTCTGTGAGGTACCGTATCTTGTTCTTAGGTTCATCGAGTTTCTCGACTGACGGGACTGGGTTCCCCCCCTCAAACTTCTTCCACTCTCTGCAGCGATTGAACAGAACACTCAGGGCGGCCAGCTCGCGGTTGACGGCCACCCGGTGCCCTTCGGTGATCCTCAACTGCTTATGCTTCTCGATTAGGAAAGAGTGAATCTCACTCAGGTTCTTTCCTGCAAAGGACCGCGAGAGTGATTGCAGACAGTAACCGTAGAATTCAGCCGTGCCGGGCTTCTTGTTTGCGTCTGCCCATCTCAGGAATACTTCCTTGGCCTTGTCGAACGAGATATCTTTCCGCTTCTTCCACTGCGGCAAGCTCACGGGCCACAGTCCTGTTAATGTTCCGGCCAAGCCTGACTTGGTGTCGTTCGCCCATGTGAGTAAAGTCAAGCCACCAAGTCTTACCTCGTAAGACTAGTCCATCTCCGCGTCTTGCCATAGGCTTCGACTCCTTTCCTTAATTGGGGATGTGTTTGGAATGCCCCTGCTTTGGTGGCTTAAATGGTCTGTGGCTGTGCTGGTGTGGGTGTGTGGTAGGATTGGAACAGCCATTTTGCCTCCTGTCAGGCGCAGTGGTCAGGGATTGCTAGTTGGGGGCAACTGGCAGTCCCGCTTTGATTGACTGCCATAATAGGCCCTGTTCTGCAATGATTGAAAGAAAAAAACTTCTAATTTCTTGCTGCCCTCCTCTTCCCTCTTAACGCCAGCATCTTTCCCGCCGCATCCACTCGGATTTCTTTCATCCGCTCTAGAATCGGTTCCACCAAAACAGCAAGCAAATCCCACATGAACAGCCCACTGAAATCAGCTTTCTTTTTCCGCATCGCCCACCACCTCCGGCAGGAGTACATCGAATTCCCACTCCCGTTTGTTTGAAGCATTGGTGGTTTCGAAAGTATGCTCCAAAAAACACTGAACTGGAGAAACTCGAATCTGAGGCGAGGGAAGCAAGACGGGGATTGTGGGCGGATTGAGATCCGGTGCCGCCGTGGGAGTGGCGAAAAGTACACTAGCACCACTACCAGGAGGAATTCAGGCACAGGTCTGGCTTGCCGGTGGGATACCGGTAACAGCTGACTATGTTTGGACACGAGACTAGGGGAGTTATCGTGGGCGGTGGTCACCTCACATTTGCATTAATGGTGAGATGAAAGTTCTCGTGTATCAGGAAGTTGTTTCCGGGGACCTCACCGATAATGCGGAAGTTATTTACAAACGTTTGATTAAACTGGCATTATTGAAAGAACCCTGGCCGGTATCTAGGCCCACACCGGAAATGCCCTGCGGCTGGAAATGAGCCTCGACTGGTGCGAAATGGGCTGGTGTTCGCCGCGATTGGCCA
>JBGOVH010000309.1:0-4463 GCA_041478005.1 Terriglobia bacterium
AAGTGGAGAATCTGGAACTCTAATCCCGATAAGGCCCAACTGTCTGTGGAAGGCGGCAAATTCACGATACGTGCCCATGGCCAGATAGAGCATAATGGGTTGGTCTCGATTCCGGCTTTGAAATATAAGGACGTGGTTTTGGTAGCCCGTATGGATATCCAGAGTCACGGTTCGGACGCTGCCTGGAGTGTGCTTCATTTATGTGGGGGCGCCGAAATGGGGCCTGATGCTTCGGTCGAGATCACCCTTGAAGATCAAGGGACCCAAGCCCTTTTTTCCCTTGTAGCGTGGGTTCCCAAGGGGTCGTACAAGCCTTCCTATCCCAAACACCTCTTGCCCCGTGTGGGCAATCAAGGTTTTCTCGTCAAACTCGAGTTGAACGCAGGAAACAATCTTTGTCTCACCTCAGTGCACGATGGGACGGCCTGGAGACAGCTCGATGACCCGGTTGAACTGTTACTGCGCAATGTGCACTGCGAGATCAAGGTGGTCAGCAAAGAGGTCCCGGGTTCATATTGGCCGCCCCAAGGATCCGAAGACACGCAGAGTTCCGCCTGGTTTGACGATGTTCGGCTTTACCCGAGACCAGCCACGCATCCCGTACTGCTCCGTTTGGTATCAAAGGACGGGTCCTCGCCTCTGTTCAGTACGCCGGCGGGATTGGGAACGTGGCCTCCGAAATTTCAGGTCGCAGGCGAGAAAGAAAGGTCCTGTGGAGATCTCAAGATAGAGCTGTGGACAGCCGACGGAAAGACGCTAGTTTCTAGCGTGCAGTCCGATCTTGATGGCTCGTATCTCATGCCTCTGAAGAATGCCCCTTGGGATATCTACCCTCAGGGAGCCAGGATCAAGCTTTTGTTGGATGACAGACTGTTAGGCTACGAGGTTGAGATTCCTCTGCGAGGTCTCGACGGCCTGTACCCGAACGACGCTTGGGACTTGATTCTGGAGTGACTCAGCTCAGCTCTCTGCGGCAATTTTTAAACTATCGCAATCCTCTTTTCATAATCTCTCACCTAAGCAGGAGAACACAGTGCGCAAGTATCTACTTGTCTTCTGGATAATGATACTTACCGGCCGTGTGGGCAGTATTTCGACTCGTATTCTAAGTGTCAGTGGCTTGGAGAGCGGGCCACTTGTCAACCGGGCCGCGACGACCTCAAAAAGGGGCCCGCCTTCAGTCGTACTGCGAAAAGCCCCCCTGATGCAGTTTCCTGGCACGGTTGATTGCAACAGTCCGGGTCATTGGGACGGCGACACTTTCTACCTCTTTACCTCGTCTCCCGGCCCAATGCGTAGCTCGGGACGGGATCCTTTCCACTTGGGTGCCGCCAGCCGGACTCATCACGACAGGGAGGTCAAGGGAGGTATATGGATCGAAGCCACCTACAAAGCCCCGGATGGAATCCTTTACGGCTGGTACCACAATGAGCCGCAGCCCGTGTGCGCAAATAGCAAAGAGCTGACCGCACCACGAATCGGAGCGGCCAGGTCCCCGGATAACGGTACAACCTGGCAGGACTTGGGATTCGTTCTAGAGGCGCCCTCGGGTTCACTGTACTGCGCCACCCAGAACAAGTACTTCGCAGGCGGGAACGGAGACTTCTCGGTGATTCTCGACAACGAAGGAGAATATTTCTATTTTTTTGCGAGTACCTATCACCGCAGCGTTTCCGAACAGGGCGTTTCCGTCGCGCGGATGCGCTATCCTGACAGGGACAAGCCAGTGGGAAATGTGTGGAAGTGGCATATGGGAAAATGGAATGAGCCAGGAATTGGAGGTCATGTCTCACCGATCTTTCCTGTCTCCATCGATTGGCATCGAAAGAAGGCGGATGCATTCTGGGGTCCGTCGGTCCATTGGAACTCTTACCTAGGCGCCTTTGTCGTCCTCCTCAACCACGCGATCGACGGAGATTGGAAACAGGAGGGCATTTACGTGACATTTAATTCGGATTTAAACAGGCCTGCGAGCTGGACAGCTCCTAAGAAGATTCTAGACGCCAAAGATATTGCTGGTGTCCCAAAGATGGAAGCGGGATGGTATCCGCAAGTGGTAGGGATGGACCCGGCAAAGTGGGAGACCGATAAGCTTGCCGGGCGACTATCGCGGCTCTTTGTACACGGTAAATCGGAGTGGGAAATGACCTTCGAGAAGCCCTGAGGAAGGGCCAGGACGTGCCGATCATCTGGACGCTGGATGTTCAAAGAATAGAAGTTACCTTTCATTTGTTATATTTCCTCTCAAGAGTTTGGAATGACTCGAATTGTTGTCTTCCACGCAGTAGTAATTCAATTATTCGCCCATCTTTGTTTCCTGTTCCCGCCTCAAGATAGCTTTGCGCAGTCCAAGTCCAGCAGCGATAACGTTTCCTATGCCCGCGGAACTGAACTGGCACGCGCAGGAAAGTTGGAGCAAGCCTTAGAAGCCCTGAAGAAGGCGGCCGAAGAGTCTCCAAGAAATCCCAAAATTCATAACATCTTGGGAGTCGTCCTCACTCAGCTGAACCGCCTGGAGGAAGCGGACGTGGCGTATGGCCATGCCCTCACACTGGATCCGGACTTCTTCCCAGCCCGGAAGAATCGGGCCGTCAATTCTTTCAACCAGGGGAAGCTTCAATTTGCTGCCCAGGAATTCGAAGCTCTGGCTAAGCTTGACCCCAAGGACTTTGTGCCCCCTTTGTTTCTCGGTCTGTTGGCTATCCAAGGCTCGGAGCTGGAGGCTGCTCGGAAGCATTTGCTGCAAGCCCACCATTTGTCCTCGAACGACGGTCGGGTTTTATTGGCTCTTACTAAAGTCTATTTCCTCCTCGGTGAACGTCCGGAGGCTCTCCGATGGGCTCACCAAATGCGCACCAAATCTCAAGGCATTGATGCCGAGCGGTTTGAGCTGGGAGTGCTGCTTGCCCAGTTTGAAGCCAATGTTGAGGCGGTAGAAATTTTTCAACAGTTATGGGAGAAGAAACCGAGCGGTTTCGACGTTGGATTCAACCTGGCCTTGGTCCAGTATCGAGTGGGACAATTGGAAGCGGCACTTCGAACCGTCGAGGAGTTAGGGTCTCAGGCCAAAGCAACAGGAGAACTGTTGAATCTACGGGGCTGGATTTACAACAAAATGCATCGCTTCGATCAGGCCCGGGAATCCTTTCAACTTGCGATCGCCGCGGAGCCGGGCAATCCGGACCACTATCTCGATCTTAGCTCCGTATTAAGCAATCAAGGCGAGACCCAAGCAGCGATTGAAATTCTGACTGAGGCCTGCTCACGGAATGGCGAAAAGGATCGGTTTCAGGTGCAGATCGGACTCTTTCATCAAAAGAGCGGGGAATATAAAGAAGCCGAGAAGTGGTACCGTACTGCATTGCAGACCCATCCATCAAGCAGATCCGCGTATCTAGCGCTGGCGAGCTTGATGTTGGTAACAGATCGAACAAGTGAAGGCCTGGATCTGCTGGCCCAAGCGATCAAGGTATTACCTTCCGATTTTCTCTTATACCACATGTATGGGGGGCTATTGCTGGAGTCGCAGCAAGAACCCGCGCAGGGACAGTTGGAGACAGCGGCGGCCGTCCTGCAGAAAGCTCTCAAACTTAATCCTGTTTATGCCAACACTTATTATGTTCTAGGGAAACTCTATTTAAAAAGAGCCGAATACGATTCAGCAAAGTGGTACTTTAGGCAGGCCTGCGGATTCAACCCCAATCATGTTGGAGCTTACTATCAATTGTCGCTGATCGCTCGCAGGCAGGGCGATTCAGAAGAGTCTGCCAAGCTAGCCGGTGTTGTTCAGACGTTAAATACAATCGCTGATCAAAGTTATCAGGCGGACTTTTTGGGCGTTGTCGAAGACGCGCTGGGCAGATCCTCGGGAAAGGCTTGGATTTCTAAACTCAGAAACTGACTCTAAGTCTCTTTCCACCATCATGGCCTTCGATACTCGCATGGTCTATGCAATGTCCCCCGTCGGGCCATGGTGATGCTTTTAGTCCGGAACGTGCGACATAAAAATGGTTGTCTTTTGTTCCTAGGACGAGGAAAGTCCGACCTCGTGTGGTCAAAAGACTCGAAGCGACTGAAACACCATAGCCTACAGCCTTCATCTTTTTAGCCCAGTTCTCTTTCTCCAGCCTGCAATTGGTAAACCGCGTGAAACCGCCTCGGCGCCACAGTGGTCCCACGCCGTCAGAGGCGAGACGGTTCCCCAACATCCTTTAAGCTAACTGGGTACTTGGACGTATAGTCGCGAAACCGGAAACTAGCACAGCCTGCTCATTGCACTGATATCAGTGTCCGGTTTCGCCGTTAACCAACCAGGTGGCGGTTCCGCTGCGCCGAATGCTGCATTGCTTCCGAGTGCAACCTGACGCTGTCGCGCTTGACTAAAGATGATCTCACTCGGTATTTTGAGTGCAGCTAAGTCGGGTTCGGTTGACAACTCCTCTCGCCCTTGCTATTTTCCGAAT